>JBBJNV010000015.1 GCA_037721215.1 Gemmatimonadaceae bacterium | reverse complement strand
CTGCATCGCACGCCTCCCGCGCCTGACGCACGTTGAGCACCGTGCCCGCACCCGCGAGCACCCCGGGGTGCTCGCCAGTAATGCGCCGCAACGCCTCCACCGCTTTCGGCGTTCGGAGCGTTATCTCGGCGCAGGGCAAACCGCCTTCTTCAAGCGCGGCCGCGAGTGGCGAAGCATGGCCCGGGTCATAAATGGTAATCACCGGCACGATGCGCAGGCACTCGAGCGTCGCAGTTACATCAACTGACGCCATATCCCTCTCGGGCAAACCGGTCGGCGGCCTGAAGCGCTGCACGCATGTAGCCCAGGGCGTAAGCCATGCCGGCGTGCCACGGCGCACCACAACTCATCTCCGGCGTGTGATCGGGAATGATGACGCCGTCGTACCCGACCGTCCTCAGGCATTGCACGACGCGGATCATATCTAGATCTCCTTCGTCAACAAACACTTCCTGGTAGTGCGGAACCTTGCCGCGAACATTTCTGAAGTGCACGTATGCGATTTTACCCTGTCGGCCGTACCGATTGATGCTGTCGTAGACATCCCCACTCCGCATTTCCTGCAGCGACCCAAGACAGAACTCGAGGTTGTTGGAGGGGCTCGGCACCAGATCGATCACGCGTTGATACTTGTCGGGTTCGTTGACGAGCCTTGCTGCGCCTCTCAACGCATCGGCCGGTGGATCGTCAGGATGCAGCGCGAGCCTCACCCCGCATTCCTCCGCAACAGGAATGATCTCCGAGAGGAACCATTCGAAGCGCTGCCACAGTTCTTCCGACGACACTGGCGCCACGCTTCCCGCCCCCGCCTCCGGGTCATACACCATGTTCCACGCCATACCATTGGGAATCGGCGTCTGCTTATCGATCTGCGATTCGTCGTAGCAGATCGCCATCGCATTCCCGCGTCCGACAGGGGCCTTGGTCCAGCCCCACACTCCGGCAATACTGAAGTTGTATCCCATTATCGGAATGCCTGCACGGCCCACCGCCTGGATGGTCCGCTTGAGCTGCTCCATCTGCACCAGTTTCCGGGGACCATCCAGCAGAACATCGTGCCAGTGCGAGGGATCGAAATTCTCGATTGCTTCACATTTGAGCCCGTTCGATTCGATCACCTTTCTCAACGCGATCAGCTCATCGTACGTCCACGGACGATGCTGGTTCTGCGTGACGCCCCAGCCCATGTTCGGTTCGCCACTCGTCAGCGTCGGACTGGCACCTTTGAAGTAATCGACCAGGTGCACCACGAGATGCGTGACACCTGCCTGTTTGGCGAACTGGAAATTGCTTTCCGTAAGCAGACTTCGGTAAAGTCCAAGCCCGAGATTCATGACGTGAGTTGAGAAAGGTTTCCGGCGGCGCCGCTCAGATGCCGCTGAAGATGCTGAAGCCACCATCGACCGGCATTACAGTCCCGGTTACAAAGGATGCCGCATCGCTACAAAGCCATTGAACTGCGCCGTTGAGCTCGCCGGGATTTCCGAAGCGTCCCATCGGAGTCTGCGCGAGCACGGCTTTCGCGCGAGGTGTTGGAGTACCATCGGGATGTAGCAGCACGCTGCGATTCTGCGTGGTGATGAAGAATCCCGGCGCGATTGCGTTCACTCTGATTCCATCGCCGTACTTCCTCGCCATTTCCATCGCCATCCAGCGAGTGAAGTTCTCAACCCCGGCTTTGGCGATAGAATATCCAGGCACCCCACTCATCGCCCGCTGGGCAGCCATTGATGAAATGTTGATAATCACACCTCGTTTCTGTCTGCTCATCGTTTCGCCGAACACGAGCGATGGATTTACAGTCCCGTGGAGGTTGAGCGCGAGAACTTCATCGAACGCATCGACCGGAACGTCGAACACAGAAACCGTGTCCGTGCGCGAGCGCGGCACGTTGCCCCCGGCCGCATTGATCAGGATATCAACCGACCCCCACGCCTTCACAACCCGGTCGCGAGCGGCGCGGAGCCCGTCCACGTCGAGCACGTTCGCCTCGAGCACCATTGCTTCCGCACCGGAAGCTTTCAGCGCTTCGACCTTCTTCCCGGCCTCATCACTGCGCCGCCCGAGAACCGCGACCTTCGCCCCCGCCTCCGCCATTGCATCGGCCATGGATCCTCCGAGAACACCATAGCCGCCGGTGACCACAGCAACCCGCCCGGTGAGATCGAACGAGGTAGACTTCAACGGAAGTCTGTCTCGAGCAGCACGAGTTTCCGGTCGCCGCGGAAGACCAGCGCTATCGGCGTAACGCCACCGGTAATCGGTGTCTCGATGAGTGCTGTTCCACCTGGCGGAATCGTTGATGCTCGCGCGGATCCATTTGCTTCGATCTCCATCTGAAGGGCCTTGTCCGCGGGATTCGACACGGTCGTGAGCATTGTTCTGCGGCTGGCGGGTACGCGAATCCAGAAACGTCCTTCGCCTCTGGGTGACGAGCCTTTTGGCAGTTGCACCGACCCGCCGGAGGTGAATGTGTACGGCCCAAAAACACGCCGGCCCCTGGGCACATATTGAATTGCCGGCTTCGTATTCCAGCCGCCGGCGCCTCCGGCCAGTGTATTGCCTTCCGCATCCAGGGTGAGGGGATACCGCGAGGCGAGCTCCTTCGGAACGACAGGAACAGTATTCAGGAGCAGCCCGCTGTAAATCCCCGTCAAAATGCCACGTTCGGAGGCGTAGTCGCCCCATACGATTTTCGTGTCGATACGAGGCACCGCGTCGTGTCCCTGCGCCGATGTCATGTGCGTCACGATGTTGCTCAGCATCCTGTCAGCGACTGGATCGAGCCCGAGCCGATTTACAATATCAAAACCGGTCATCAATACCGAACCGCGCCCATCGAACAACTCGGCCAGCGCGACCCCCTCGAGACCGTGATCGTAATTTGCGAGGATAGCTGCTCTACTGATCGACTTTGGGTCGGTGAGCACGAATCCGCGCGTTACCGGGTAGACCTGCGGCACCCCGGGTCGCGTTTCGTTCCAACTGGTGAAATCGGACCAGAGGAAAAGTCGATCCCGATCGATCCCCGCGAAGATCTGGTGTCCCGGTCGTTCCGGATTAACAGCCATTCCCTCGCGAAAAGGGCGGCCTCCCGGGAAAACGAGCGAATGGTCGAGTTGCCCGGCCTGCACGCGCACTGGCGCCGGCAACCACGAGCCATCGAAGCGTTCGGCTTTCTGGTGAAGAATCAGAGCTCTCCCGCCCCCGGAGACGAACCTGCGAATGCCGGCAGTGTCGCGGCGGAGCGTCTCATCCCACGCGTCTGCTCCGACAACGAACAAATCGCGGAACGAAAGCTGTGAGATCGACTGCACCCGCCGCACAGCGAAGCCGGCTTTTTCGAATGCTCTCGCCGAGAGGCCCGCCGGATCGTACATCGCAATGTGACGGGTTTTCATGTTCGAACCACGCGACCACAACCGCGCCGCGATGAAAATCGGAACGTCGTTTCGCGAGATCGTATCCGCTCCGCTGATCAACCGGCCCGACAGCTGGTAGGTCGCCGTTGGAAGCTGGCCGGGTAGCGTTATCGGAAGCGGCGTGCTGCGGGCGGCGTAGTAAGCAACGTCTGGTAACGCGACACGCCCACGAAACCGGATTACGCTGTCGGGGCCAGTAATCGTGTATTCGAGACTAAGGCCCGCGAGATCGGCTCCGTCATCGGCATCATTTACGACATGAACGACCGGCCGTATCGTGCTGCCCGCATAGACCTGCTGCGTCCAAAGCTCCCAGCTCAGCAGCACTGGCTGAAACGACACTGCATACTGGCGCGCTATCGGTTTTGGCTTCATGTCCTCGAAGCGGCTGATTCCCCACCAGTTGTGAAACAGAATCGTGAATGGCGTGACGCCGGCGAGATTGGGGTTCTGTTGGCGAGTGCGACGCATGATCTCGATCGCCTGCTTGGCCATCCACGCCTGATAACCCAGCGCCCGCGGCGCCTGTTGTTCGCTCGGCGCGTGCCCCGTCCAGTTGAGTTGCGAGTCCGGCTGTTTGGTGTTGGGCACGAGATTGTACCGACCGTCAACGCCGGTGTAGTTCCCAACCAGCTCGGTCATCGTCATCGGCTGCACCTTTTTCGACCGCCAACAGACATTCGGGTCCCGCATTGTGTAGAAACTGAGGAAGCTGTTGTAGTACCAGCCCCAGTAACGGTGCAGATCGCAGATGTCGCCTGCCCGCCCGAAGCCGTAGCCGGCGTTTGCGATGTACAGCCGCGTATCATCCCATGCGCGCAGCGAATCGTACGCCATCGTCAGGAACGCATTGATCCCCGCCGCGCCGTCCTTGAGGTAGGGAATTTCTGCGTCAGCCTGCTCGTTGGTGAGCACATAGATCGCCGCGCTGGGATGATTCACCAGCGGACCGATCACGTCGCGCTTGTACCACTCCAGGCTCTGCCGGAACGGACGCGGCGGCGCCGCCGTTGGCTTGCCACCCTGTGGAGTTCCATAGTTTCCCTGAAACAGCATCATCCCCAGCTCGTCGGCGACATCGAACCACACCTGGGAATGCCGTGTAAGCCGGATAATGTTCACCCCGATGCTTTTGAGGTACCTGACATACGGCTCCACGAAACGGCGATTTTCCTCGAGCGAGTCAGGGACGTTTCGCTCGGGCGGATTGATAGCGTTGCCACGCAGATACACGGGCCGGCCATTGAGCAACAGTCGGCCCTCCCGCGTGCTCATCGTCCGGAATCCGAAACGAACGCGCTGCGTGAAACGCTGTTCCCCCGTTCCAGCGCTGACGATCAGATGATAAAGGGCCGGTGATTGTGGGCTCCAGAGTTTGGGCTTGACACCACTCACGCGCCCCTTGAGAGTTCCCTGACCGTCGCGGCCCACGCCTAGCGTTCCAAGGTTGCCCGACCATAGCGTAGTCGAATCGCTCGCGTCTGTCACGGTTCCGCGAACTGTCGCGCCAGCAAGTCGCCGGGCGGCGGGCACCGACAACTCGATCCGGGCACCCGTGGTGTCACTGAACACATAAAGCGTTGCCGAATCGGCCTGCGCAACGCCTGCTGCCGGGGTCAGAACCATAATCGCGGCAAGCGCTGCCACCATCATTCCTTGCATCACGTCAGCGCTTCCTCACTCGCAAGGCGTTGAGGATTGTTTTCCCTTTCACCGGGATAAACTTCACCGTCAGTCCAGATCCTCCGGTCGCAGTGACAGTCGCCTTCATCGTCGCTGCCTTCCCCACTCCATGCTGCTTCGAAAGGTCGAGGGCGTCGACAACAGTCTTACCGTTGATCGAGAAACCGAATACACGCTCACCGGGCTTCGCGTCGGGCTCGGCGAACAACAATTCGATATCATATTCACCGTCAGGAACATCGAACCGATAGCTATCGACTGCCAGTAGATAGTTGAAGAACAGTGGAGTGTCGTCCGACCCGCGGATGGCGAGATCCTTGTCGAAGATTTTTCGGGTGCCGCCAATATGGCCGAAGCTGCCAGTGGTGTACTCTCGATCGCTCTCCCAGATCGGCCCGTTCGGCTCCGCATACTGGGTGCGCCCGCCGGCATTAACAGCGAGCTCGCGAAACGGAACGGACGCGTCCGAAAGTCGCAACGGGCGGTAGAGAAACTCGACGCTCATGGTATCGGTAATCTTTCGCTGTACACCCAGTCCGCGTACTTCCAGCCGGTTCCGTCCATCCACGAATGGGACATCCCACGTGACACGCCGGACGTCATCGGGCGTTTTTACGCCGAGTGAGCGTCCGTTCACAAAGAGCTCGATGCGTTCGAGATTCGAGTAGACGTCGACCGGCTGGTGCACCACAGGGCTCACCATTCCCGTGCTGCTTGCTGCAGGTGTCCCTGTTCGACGGGGCCACCCACGGCTCGCGATGTAAGTCATGGGCGCTGGATTCCAGTTCGCTTTATACAGATAGAAAACATCCTTCCGTACCCGGTTCCACCGTTCCATCCCCTTCTGGTTCATGTACGGGATTGATCCGCCCGTCTCTGGTTGCGAAAAATCGAACTGGCTCCAGATCGCCGTCCCCGCGAGCCATGGCCGCGCGTTGAACTGACGAATGTATGATTCGTGAAAGCGCCGCATCCAGGTTCCACTGAAATCAAACCGCTCGGGCTCGAGCGACTCGACGCGGTAATCGTCTTCAGCGCCATACTCACTCACGAAGACGACCTCGGCAGGATTCGCGGTGTGACGCCGGTCGAGCTGCTTGCCCAGATCGTCGAATACTCCGCCATACCAGCCGCTGTAAATGTTCTGACCCACAACCTGCGACACCCGCGCGACACCTGATCCGTCATAGTCGCCGCTACCATGAACGGCCATCGTCGTCACCCGCGCCGGATCTTCCTTGCGCGCGACACTGTCGAGGTGCAGCGCATACTCGCGCGTCCGCGACATATATGAGGTGTCGATCTGGTTCCGGATTCTGAACCCCTGCGGACTCCACAGGAACACCTCGTTCATCGTTCCCCACATCACTACGCTCGGATGATTGTAGTGCTGGCGAATCATCTCCCGAAGCATGACCTCCGAGTTGTGCGTGAAGTCGGCGGCAGGCGTGATGTAGTTCACGACTGGAATTTCTTCCCAGATCAACAATCCAAGACTGTCTGCCGCGGCAAGCACTGCCGGATCCTGCGGATAGTGCGCCAGCCGCAGAAAATTCGCGCCCATTTCCTTGATCGATCGCAGGTCGTGCAGATGTTGCTCATTGCTCAGCGCCGATCCCAACCCATCCCGATCCTGATGGCGGTTGGTGCCACGCAGCGTGAGCTTTTTCCCGTTGAGCGAGAATCCCCGTTGCGCGTCAAAAGCAAACCACCGAAAGCCGATTCTGTTTTCGACACGGTCGCGAAGCACAGAGCCTTCGTAAACCTCTGTGCGGACTGTATACAGGTATGGGTCACCAGGTGACCAGAGGCGCGGCGCGCGCACGGAGGGCAGCAACTGCTCCCAGCTCGTTTCCCTTCCCGCCGGAGCCAGAAATGTCGAGGACTGCCCTGCAACCGGCTTCCTGCGCACGTCGAGTAACGTGTTGACTATTCGCAATTGTCGGGGAGAGGCCGACTCGTTAACGATCGAGCCGCGCGCACGCACCGGGCCACTCATGGCAGACACGCCGGGTGTGGTCAGGAAAACACCGCTCGACCCGTGATCCATCATCGTGATGTGCACGGGGTCGGTCGCAATCAGCCACACATCCCTGTAGATCCCGCCGTAGAGCGCAAACCCCACCGAGAGCGGCGCGATGAACGGGCTATGGCTGTTGTCTACTTTTATCGCGACGACATTCTCGTTCGAGCCGCCGCCGTATTTCACTTCATCGGTTATATCGACAGTAAACGCCGAATACCCACCCTTGTGCCCCCCAGCAAATGCACCGTTGACGAAAACTTCGGCAACCTGATTTACTCCCTCAAAGTGAAGGAAAATCCGCTTGCCCCTGAGTTTCTCGTCCAGGGTGAGGCGCTTCCGATACCAGCCAATCCCACGCCTGTAACTCGGAGAGTCATCAAAGGGGTCAGTGACATTCCACGTATGAGGCAGATTCACGCCTTGCCAGTCGGAGTCCGGCATCGCTGGACGCTCGGCCAGGTTCAGCCCATCCGGCCGGTACTTCCACCCGTCGTTGATGTTCACCCGCGTGCGCGGCGCCCCACTCGCAACCCCGACCGGCGCACTTTGCGCCTGCACGGTAGCCGAGAGGAGCGCCGCGAGGAAAACCCGCGGCGCGTACCGCTTCGCCAGAGCCACTATGTCAGTAGCCCGGATTCTGCGGCATCGGCTTCGTGAGATTCGCGTCTATTACCGACTGCGGAATCGGCAGCAGCGAATCGCGCGCGGCCGCGGTCCGGGCGGCAAGTGGATTGTATCTCTTCGTGCGATCCAGCCACACGCTCATCCGCACGAGCGTGTACCGGCGCTGCTCCTCAGTGACCAGTTCACGCGACCGCTCATCGAGGATATAGTCCATCGTCATCTGCCCCGCAGTTGCCAGTGTGGCGCCTGCCCGCGCACGCAACACGTTTACCGCGGCCGCTGCCGCCGCGCTGTTTCCACGCTTGAGCTCGGCCTCGGCGAGCAGCAGATACGTTTCCGCAACGCGGATGTACGGCTGATCTCCATACTGGGCCGGGCCTGTCGGATCGACCGGGTCCGTCCAGTCCCACTTTCGCGTACTTGGCCAGAGTGGGTCTGTAGGGCCTGCAGCTATGCCAAGCCGCTCGGGGGTCGTTCTGGTGCGCAGCGTGTCCCCGAGCTTTGCGGGCGCAAGCAGCGTCGCGGGGTTGTTGAGAATATAGAAGCGACGAATCGCAAAGGGTCCTCCGCGGGTGTCCTGGGCTTCGTACAGGTTCAACGCGTATCGCGTGATAGCGAGCCGTCCAATCCCGCGGCCGCCGTACTCCGGGGAAATCATCAGTCCACGGTTGCTCTCGTAGCGTGTCACCCAGCTTCGGCGCATGATGTTCGCGCCGCCGCCGTTGACATTTTGCGCGTACTGCAACGTCCAGAGCGCCTCTGTGTTTCCCTGGCTCCGGTTCACGTTGCCGTCCACGAACTGGTCCATGAACGCGACACCCGGCTGAGCGGCGCGCACGCCATATCGCGCGGTAATCAACCGGTACGATCCACTGTTGATGACCGCGCTAGCCTTCTCGGCGGCTTTCGCCGGATCGTTACGCGCGAGATACATCTCGGCGAGATAGTGCTGTGCCACCGCCTTGGACACCCTCCCCTGAACCGTCGCGACCGCTGGAAGATTCGCCTCGGCGAACAACAGATCGCTGATGATCACACCTCGAACCGAATCGCGCGAAGTTCTCTCCCAATCGGTCTTGATGTTCTCGCCCGAAGATTCCTGCAGGTTCAGTGGAACATCTCCCCAGAGATACGTGAGATGACGGTACGCCCACGCGCGGATCAGCCGCGCCTCCGCCACGACACGCGCCTTGTCGGCCGCGCTCCACTGCACTTCCGGATTCTCTGCACGAACGATGATCGTGTTCGCGGCGTTGACCGTCTGGTAAAGCAGGCTGAAGAACTGGTTGGTGATGGTAACCTGCGAGTTATTCACCACGCCGAATTCCTGGAACGGACGCTCCGGCGGCGAGAGATAATTGCCGAAGCCGTTGTCCACCCCGATGGAGTAGACCGTGGCGATGATGTTGTTATCGCCGTTGGCATCGCCATATCGCTCGCGTCTCACGTTGGCGTAGAGCGCGTTGAGTCCCGCCTCGAAACCACTGAGGTTCCTGTAGAGATTGTCGGCGGCGATGATGTCCTTGGGGCGTTCAGTGAGAATATCGTCGCTGCTGCACGCCATGGGGCCAGCGGCGAGTAGCGCGATTCCCACGAACGCTGCACTCGTGAGTCTTTTCATCGAGGATACCTGATTGATATTGGGTGTCATCGTCATTGTCTCAGAAACGAACCGTAAGGCCGCCCGTGATCACTCGCTCCAGCGGGATCGCGCGCTGGTTGTTCAGCTCCGGATCGAGACCGGTCCATTCAGTGCTCGTCCATAGATTTCTACCGTTGACATAAATTCGCAGGGTTTCGCTGCCGAGTCTTCTTGCAGCAGAAACCGGGACATCGTATGACAGCGTCAGGTCCTTGAGCCGAACGAAGCTCGCATCTTCGTAGAATGGAACGCCGAGCGGATTGCTGCCGTTGCTGTTGGACGGATAGGTGTTGATCGGCGTCTCGGGAGTCCAGTAGACACGCAATGGTGCGTTGCGCCGCACGTCTGTGAACACGAGGTTCGTGCCAAGCAGGGCGTTCGACCGCGTGACTCCCTGCACCGTGTTGAAAAAAGCGCTGAAGGTGAGCCGGTTCAGTTTGAACGTGTTGGTGATACCAGCTGTGTACTTCGGCTCGAGGCTGCCGATGAATGTGCGATCCGTAGGATCGATCTTGCCGTCACCGTTCAGGTCCTGAACGCGGACGTACCCAGGCCTTGCTGTCGGCTGCGCGCTCGATGCAATTCGTCCCGACGCGCTGTCGTCTACCTGCCATATGCCGTCAAACCTGTAGCCGTAGTTGACGTCAATCGGCTGGCCGATGAACCAGCCGCTGGCGATATCGTCAGTCGTGTCGCCGTAAAGATCGACGATCTTGTTTCTGTTCACGGACACATTGAACTGCGTTCGCCACCTGAACCCGCCACGGTCGATCGGCACCGCGCCAAGATCCATCTCGAATCCCTTGTTTGCTGTCTTACCGATGTTCTGAAGAATCGAGTTGATGCCGTGCACCGGCGATATCGACCTGCGGAGGAGCAGATCACTCGTGCTCGATGAGTACGCATCCATCGTCAGCGTAAGCCGCTCGCGCAGCATGCTCAAATCCACGCCAACGTTACGAGCCAGAGTTGATTCCCACTTGAGGTTGGGGTTGCCCAGCGAAACCGGTATGTAACCCGGAGCCGACGTCTCGCCGTTCAGGTACGAGCGATCGTCGAGTTGCGAGAGAGTCTGGTATGGACGAATCGCCTGATTGCCGGTTCTGCCGTAGGAAGCGCGCAACTTCAATCCGTCAACGCGCTCAGTCCACGGAAAAAACTTCTCGTTTGACAGGTTCCATCCAAGGGCCAACGAGGGGAACACTCCGTACTTGTTGTTCGCGCCGAATCCGGAGTAACCATCACGGCGCGCAGTAAGAGTCAGCAGGTAACGATCATCAAACTGATAATTGAGGCGCGCAACCTGAGACAGCAGCCGGGATTGCGTTACCGAATCAACCGGCACCGCCAGCAGCGGGAGAGTCGAATGACTGTCCAGCACATCGTTGGGGTAGCCCTGGCCACGAAGTCCGTTCCGCTGGAGGTCAAACGATTGCTCGCTCAGCACTCCTGTAAGATCGACATTCTGGCGGCCATACGTTCTGGCGAAGCGGAAAATGTTCTCGAGCGTCCAGTCGTTTCGCCTCGTGTTGCTGACGGTGCCCAGGCCGCCAACGGAAAGCCCCGTCTGGGTGTTCCGGCCGTAATAACGGTTGCTGTTCCGGTCAGCGACGTCGAAACCGGCATTGAGCCGGTAGGACAGGCTCTTGAATCTGGGGATGCCGAGCTGGATGTAGTTGCTGGAGAATACGCGCTTGCTGACGTCTGAATCTATGGCGCGAAGATTTTCCAGCGGGTTGTTGGTGATTGGATCCTCGGGCCACGGAACGAGCAGAAAGTTTCCGGCAGTGTCATACGGGGATATGAGCGGATTGGAGAAGAACGCTGACGAAAAATCCGTCGGCACCCCGTCTCGCTTCGTCCTCGAGCCCTGCGTGCTGGTGCCGATGCTCAGCCACGACTTGATCTTCTGATCGAGGTTGAACCGCACCGTTGCGCGGTCGAAGTTGTCGTTCGTCGCCACACCCTTCACGTCCAGGATCGATCCGCCGAGATAATAGCGGGTATCGTCGTTTCCGCCCGACACCGAGACGTCGTGCTGCATCTGCCGTCCGTCCTGCGTTCCGACGCGTGCCCAATCCGTGTCGACTCCTGCGGCAAGCCCTCGCTGCTCAGTCGCGGTGAGAGTGTTCATGCACGGGGTGGTGGGGGTAGCGCGGGTGCGCACGCATTTGAAATCGGCGAACTGCTGTGCATTCATGAGCACCGGGAGATTCGAAATTCGTTGCGTTCCCGTGTAGCCTGTGTACGTGAGACGGGGCTTGCCGGTAGCGCCCTTTTTGGACGTGACAAGCACGACGCCGTTGGAACCACGCGTGCCATATATGGCTGTCGCCGACGCGTCCTTGAGAATCTCGAGCGACGCGATGTCGTTCTGGTTCAGCTCCGCGAGCGTGCCGTAGTACGGTATGCCGTCAACCACGACGAGCGGCGCTGTACTGGCGGAGATCGAATTTCGCCCGCGCACCTGGATGTCGATGTTCGGCTCCGAACCCGCTGTGCCGGTAGTCACTGTCACTCCCGGCACAGCTCCCTCGATGGCCTGCGCAAAGTTGGTGTTCGGCTTCTCCTCCAGACGCTCGGTACCGACACTGGTGACCGACCCGGTGATGTCGCTGCGAGCCTGGGTGCCGTAACCCACCACGACCACATCGGAGAGCGCAACAGTGGTGCGCACCATTCGAATCTCGATTGTCGAACGGCCGGCGAGCGGAACAACCTGTCGCACATATCCGATTCGGGACACTATCAGATTCACTGTCAGCGTCTGCGGCCTCAAGGTGAACTGGCCAAGCTCGTTTGTCTGCGTGCCGGTCGAAGTGCCCTGCACGACGACGGCCACAGAGGGAATAGGCTGGCCACCCTCCGCGGCGACGACCGTGCCGCTGACGACGGCCTCCTGCGCCTCGAGCCCGGCGCTGGTGATAGCGAGAATACCTGCAACGAGCGGGATGTAGCTCCAGACACGTGATCTTTGCATACGATCTCTCGACATATAAAGGTGAACTGCAAACCGGCGGCTTCGCTGCCGGCCCTGTGACCAAACTGTCCAATGTTCAGGGGACGTTCTCATGGTGGATCGACCGTCGCACCGCCCGCGCGGTTCCCGAGCGCTGCGCCGCGCTCCATTCCGGTGATGCGAATTGCGGCGTCTTTTGCATTCGGCCAGTAACGAAGCTGGAAGTCTACCACCGCCGCCTGGACTGCTTTCGCGTCGGAACCCGTCAATACCAACAGGTCGTGCGCGGTCTCGTGCTTGAGCCACACTATCCCCACGCCCGGCTTCGACTGAGCATGCACGATTGTTCCGCTCGAAGCAACATGTGAGTTCGACGCCGCTGTTCCAACGAGAATCAACGTACCCGCTCGCAGCATCGAATCGGGAACGTCGGCAATCGCCGACAGCCTGACTCTCTTCCCCGTTGCGGACTGGAGTGTGTGCGCGAGCTGGTATGCGCTTTCAAGCTCAAGTACGCTGGCGGTCGCTCCGAAAGCAACGCCGAGCGGACGCCGCCAGTCAATCTGCGACACGATCGCCGCACCCTGCGGGTAATGCACCTTGCCGGCTGGCAGTGGCGGTGCCGAAAACTCCGGGGCACCACTTTTCGCGGCGACACCCCAGCCGAGCGCGTTCCGTGTTCCGTAGGACGCGCGGATGAAATGGTGGTACGTGCCGATTTGCCCGGCGTCTGTAAGCTCCAGCGTGACGCGTGCCTGCGCGGTGGCGCCCGCGCGTAACGTGACGTTGGCCGGGGTAGCGAGCTTCGAGCGTATGCCGTCGAACCCGATTGCTGTCAGACCAATCGTGACTGTTCGATTTGTTTTGTTGGTGATGGTGAAGTCTGCGGAACCGCGGTCGCTGACGATACGAGCCTCACCAGCGACGATCGACAGCTCGCGCACTGGTGCGTCTTCCGGCCCGTACTTGCGAATGAGCCTCATCAACTCGAACGCCTCGGGCTTTGGACGACGGTCCAGAGACAGCGGCTCGTAATGCCGGCTCGCACTTCCGGCGACAGCGGGATTGAATGTGAGCGTTTCGTGGAACTGGAACTGCTGCACCTCCGGAATCTGACGCGGAGCGAGCACCATCTCGTAGATGGCGGCAAACTCGCGGCGCCTCGTCTCGGGCGACATACGCGTCAGATCCTTCCAGTTGAATTCTCCAATCGTGATCGGCTTGCCAATGTCGCTCGCGTACCCGGCACTGCCCAGGACGTGCGAGCTGAACGACTCCTTCCACCGAGGTCCGTGTTTGTACAGGTGAAGACCAACTCGGTCGAACGGCACTCCCATCGACCGGATACGGTCGAACATCGCGTGATTGCCCGCAGAGGTGAGAAAGACCTGTGCATCGGGCGCTACGGCTTTGGCTGCTTTGTAGAGGGATGTCCAGCGTGAAGGGTCGGCAGGCTTGATGCCGGCGATCAGCACTTCATTTTCCAGCTCGACGCGAGTCACAATGCTTCGATAACGGGTCAGCAGCGCCGTCACCCACTCCGCCGGCCCTTCGGTGTCGATGAAGACTTCCAGCCCGAGGCTGCGCGCCTCACCCGTGAAGAAATCGAGGAACGCGAAAGCTTCGTTATGTTTCATCGTGCGAAGCAGCTCGAGGTGGTGCAGTCTCACGCTCTCGAAACCCATCGACCGTACGATATGCAGATCGGTGCGCATTCGCGGCACCCACTTGCGCCACTGGGCCCACATTACCGGCGACATCGGCCAGAAGCCCTCTGATGTCATTCCCGGCGTTCTGTAATAATCGAAGTTTTCTGCCAGCGTCGAATACGGGAAATAGCTCGTACCGAACTTGACGCTCGGCACACCGATACTGACCAGAACGTCGCTGCCCCGGCGTTCGACCGTCCGATAACCGGCAAAGCCGCGTAGCTGACTTTCGGCCCACCCACTATCCGGATTCGATGCGACTGCGAGTCGCGACTTCAGAGAAACCGTGTCTCCCTGTCGGATCGCAGAGTACTGTGTGACGGGCATGTACCGGGACTTGGCCTGCTCGACATTCGGGCCGGCTATCTCTGATACCAGGTACATCGTGTCGCCGCGCTGTCGCGTTCGCTCCCACACATAGAAATGGCTGCCTTCTACCCATCCACTGGCCGCTTGAATTGTCGGCACTGGCGTGAACCCGTTCACCGACAGCAGGGTGAGATTCCCGGCGCGCCATGTGGTCCAATCCACTCCGTGCGTATACCAGAAGTCTCGATCCCATGTCTCCGGCGAGTCGCCGCCGTCGAGCTCGCGTCCATTGAAGCGGGACCGCGCGTCGCGCGCCCCCGGGGTCGTGACTCTGCGAACAAGAGCGACATACGCCAGCTCGGTGTTGCCGAGGGAGCGAATCACGCGCACCCGGAAGTCGACTGATCCCTGGCTGGAAACGAAGGCGGACAGGCCGACCGTGTAACCGCTGGTGACAGCGCTTCCTTCGAGCGTTCCGTCGAGGGCGGGTACCCACGAGATCGTTAGCGGCGAGAAGCGGCTCGCGACGGAGTCGATCGTCCCGGCGGTCTGTGGAATAACGACGAGGCCGAACTCGACCTCGCCGATTGGTACGGCGCCGAGTTGCAGCGAAAGACGGCTGGCATGCGGTCGCACTGTGAATCCGTTGTTATTCAACGGGCGCCCCGTTGTTGCTTCTTGCCGCGCCAACCGCACTTCGCTCGCCGGCCCGAGCGAGACGTAGGTGCGCAGCATCCCATTGCTGACCACCGCGTGAGTGGAAGCGTTTCGGTAATCCCCATCCGGGAGGTTGACCGCCGTGTGGATCGCACCGGCGTACCGAATCTCGTGGTTATTGCGAATGATCAGCGCGGGCGCGGCCTGCGCGGCGGACACGGATGGCGTCAATGACGATATCCCCAGCACGCTTGTGATCGCAGCCAGGCGGCTTAGTGTCCGGAGGCTCGACATCAGGCCGAAAGCTCCAGCGTCGAATCCCAACCCACCAGAACTTCACGAACGCGCTCGAGATGCATTCGCATCCGTTCCGTCGCAAGCTCGGAATTACGCTCCCGCAGTGCCTCGTAAATCGCGACGTGCTCGGCATGATCACTGGCGCGATTGCTGTAAATGTCGAGGATCATCCGCTGCTCTTTCAGGAACAGCGTCGAAAGTACGTCCAGTATCTGGTGCATCACCGGATTGCCGGACGCGAGGGCAATCTGACGGTGGAAGGCGAGGTTTACATGATTCAGCAACTCTCCATCGTCGAGGCTCTCGCCAGCGCGCGAAAGCAGGTGCTTCATCTCGTCGAGGTGTTCCTGGGTCGCGTTCGTCGAGGCGAGTGCGACTGTGCGCAACTCCACCGGCATTCTGGCATCGATCAGATCCACAAGCCCTTTCTTCGACGCTGTCCCGCCGAACACCGGGTTGGTGATAAGGAATGAATCAGGCGCTTTCCCCACGTAAACACCTGAGCCATGGCGGATGTCCACCACACCGACAGTCTCGAGCTTCTTCAGCGCTTCGCGCAGCGTGGCTGGACCTACACCGAATTGACGGGCCATCTCGGTAATCGCGGGCAGACGATCTGTCGCCGCGAAGCCGCCAGTGCCGATCATGCTGGTGATCCGGTCCGCGACTTCATCCGAAAGGCTTTGTCTCATTACCGAGCGGAACTGGGTTTGCATCTTTTTGCGTCAGGGGACGGTACACCTTTGGTCATCAGGTCATCGGATGACTTACCGCGAGAATAGGCTCGGGCCCGGAGGATGTCAAGCAGTTCCTTTCAGCATGCAGAAAAGCCCTGACACGTAGAGGCAAGTGTGTCAGGGCGTTGCTTTTTGAAATGGGCCTGAGAGGAGTTGAACCTCTGACCTCACGCTTATCAGGCGTGCGCTCTAACCAACTGAGCTACAGGCCCTTTTTCGTGCGCCGATTCGCGCGAGAAAGGTTTGTAAACGTATCGGGCGCCGAGAATCGAGTCAATCAAAACATGCAGGCTCGCCCACCCCGCAGAGTTGCCGTCGTCCAGATCGCGCTACAGAGGTGACGACGCAGCACGAATCGACCCCTAGAAAAGCAACCCGAATGTTATGGGATAATATCGGGCGGACCGCGCGTTCCGAGTGGCATCAACGCGATCGGGCAACGCACGGTAGACATTGTGAAAACGCCCTTCCACAAAACCACTCACTCTCGGAATCCAGACTCCGAGACCGGCATTCAAACCAAAATTCGTACCATTCTCCGGGCCAGTCGCGTCGGGCCGGTATCCGTACCCCCCGACACCGGCAATAGCGTACAGCCGGTTGCTCTGCCCAAGAACGGGAAGGACGAGGTTGCCTGTAAGCCCAATTATTCTGGCTTTGCCCTGACGCGGAAAGGCACCGCTCCCCGCTCTTTCCCCGAACGCGCTGTACATGAAGTCGAACCGAATGCCCACAGGCGTATCGACCGCGCCGATGGCCAGGCTCAGCATCCCGGTCGGGCCATTTGTGTGAAGATCTCTCAGGTGGTCCGTCGCAACGGCCACGCCGCCCGACACGCCGAAAGCAAAATGATCCTGACCCTGAGCTGCCGCGCGATCGGTGAATACAAGTGCTGCTGCTGCCACCGAAGCGATTAAATAGAGTTTCATGCTTCCCAAGTTGACGCCTTCGGCCACGAAAAAGAAGCTTCACAGCCTCCTGCCGGGGCATGCTCTTCAGTCCTGGTACCGCCTCATATGGCCGGGACCTTTCTTCCTGTCTTCATCCTCGGTGTCGTACTCATCGTCCAGATCAACGAGATCGTCGTCGAGATCATCATCCAGATCGTCGTCGTCGAGATCATCCTCATCATCGTCATCGTCGTCATCTTCATCATCGGCGTCATCGTCGTCTTCATCATCGAAGCCAAGCTCGTCGAGATCGTCATCGTCATCGTCATCGAGGTTGTCGTCTTCCACGATTTCGTCTTCGGGATCATCGCTCTGCGTCGGGCCCGCTGCCCCGCCGACAGTGCCGTCCTTCAGATGCCTCGTGTCACCTGTTTCCGTGAGTTCAGCCGGTGACTCGAATTCGTCCAGCATACAATCACTGCCTCCGGGTTAGAGAAGCTGGCGCTCGCGCTTCGCTTCGCGAGACAACTTCTTTCGGTCGTTTGCCGCAAGAAAACGCTTTCGCAACCGGATGGATTCCGGAGTCACTTCGATCAGCTCGTCTTCCTCGATATACTCCAACGCCCCTTCCAGCGTCAATTCCCGCGGCGGCTCGAGCTGGATGTTCTCGTCACTCGATTTGCTCCTCATGTTCGTCAGTTTTTTTTCTTTCGTCGGGTTGACATCCATGTCGCCGGGACGCGAATTCTCTCCCACCAGCATTCCCTCATAAACCTTGTCGCCGGGAGCCACGAACAGTGTCGCCCGCTCAGCAAGGTTGGCCAGTGCAAACGCAACAATCACACCCGGTTCCATTGAAACCAGCGTCCCTCTCGTTCGCCCGGCGAGTGGTCCTGCCCACCCTCCGTATTCCAGATACCGGTGATGCATGATTCCGGTACCGCGCGTGTCAGTCATGAATTCTGACCTGTAGCCGAAGAGTCCGCGAGCCGGAATTCTGTAAAGAAGACGTACCATTCCCTGGCCAGGATTCTTCATCTCGATCATCTCCGCGCGGCGAGGACCGAGCTTCTCGATCACCGCCCCCAGAAACTCCTCGGGAACATCGATAGCCAGTTCCTCGTAAGGCTCGAGACGCTCGCCGTCCTCGCCCGAGCGGGTGATTACCCGGGGACGTGACACCTGAAACTCGAAACCTTCCCGGCGCATGGTCTCCATCAGAATTGTAAGATGCAGCTCACCTCGTCCTGACACCGTCCATGTGTCCGTGGAATCAGTATCGCTCACCCGCAGGGCAACATTCCGCTCCAGCTCCCTGTACAGACGTTCCCGCAGTTGCCTGGACGTGACGAACTTCCCGTCCCTGCCGGCGAACGGAGAATTGTTGACGAGAAAATCGACCGAGATGGTCGGCTCTTCCACTGAGATACCGGCCAGCCGCTCGGGGTGTTCGACGTTCGTGACCGTCAACCCGATTTCGACACCCTCCAGGCCCGCGAGCGCCACTATCTCACCAGCCTGAGCCTCATCGAGCTCGATCCGCTCCAATCCCTCGTATCCGAACAGCTTCGTAACGCGCGCCTGCTCCGTTTTCATCGTCGTGTCGAGCGGCAGCAGCGCCACCTGCTCTCCGACCTTCACGCGTCCCCGCTCGATGCGGCCGATGCCGAGCCGGCCGAGGTACGGGGAGTAATCGATGGTCGATACGAGCATCTGGAATGGTCCGCTTGCGTCCGTAGGCGGAGCAGGAACGTATCGGATTATCGCCTCGAACAACGGCGTCAGATCCACGGGAGTCGTTTCCATGTCCATCGTCGCAACCCCCTCCCGGGCGGATGCGTAGACAACGGCGGCGTCCAGCTGACCCTCGTCGGCTTCCAGCTCGATGAAAAGATCGAGCACCTCGTCGTGCACCCTCATTGGGTCCGCACCGGGCCTGTCGATCTTGTTGATGACGACGATGGGAGTGCGGCCAAGCGCGAGCGCTTTGCGTAACACGAATCGCGTCTGCGGCATCGGGCCGTCGAAGGCGTCCACAACCAGCAGCACCCCGTTGACCATTCGCAGGGTACGCTCGACTTCACCGCCGAAATCGGAGTGGCCGGGCGTATCGATGATGTTGATCTTGGTGCCATGCCAGCGCACTGACGTGTTCTTGGCCAGAATCGTGATGCCGCGCTCGCGCTCCAGCGGGTTCGAATCCATGACCCGATCCATCACCACCTGATTTTCGCGAAAGGCCCCGGCCTGCCGGAGCATCTTGTCGACCAGTGTCGTCTTGCCATGATCGACATGCGCGATGATGGCGATATTGCGGATATCCTGCGGGTTCGGCATAGCATTGAAAGTTATCCGAACCACTGCCGCGATTGCAGCCCCGACGCCCTGTTCGGGACAGTGCGGTGCGCCCTCTGTCAGACCTTACACGATTGTGTGCGCGGCCTGTCGCTACGCCGCTCCGAGCGACGACAGCTCGTGCCCCCGGCTCTTGAGGAGATTGAGCAATGTCCCCTTGTCGGTGGCCTTGATGTACGCCTCCCTGGGCTCGACGATCCCGCGATCGACGAGATCGATGAGCACATCCGAAAGAAGGATCATCCCCAGCTTCCGCGATGTCTGCATCACGGATGGAATCTGGAATGCTTTTCCTTCCCGAATGAGGTTCGACACCGACGGCAGCGACAACAGAATCTCCATTGCCGCGACACGGCCGCCCCAGACTTTCCTGCATAGCGTCCGCTGAGTGATGAGGCATCGCTTGCTCTGGCGCACGAATTCAATCGGATCTTCGATAGTGATTACGTGATCATTCCGGGTCCTGTTGATGAGGTCGATAAGGGCCCCCAAGCGTAGTCGATTTACCGCAGCCGGTCGGCCCGGTTACCAGCACCAATCCTTTGGTGAGATAACAGAGATTCTGCACCTCAGGCGAAATGCCAAGCTGCTCTGCTGTGACGACGGTGGCCGGCACTACCCGGAACACTGCACCGGCGCCGTGGTGATCGCGAAACGCGTTGCCGCGAAAACGCGCAACGCCATCGATTGCGTGGGCGAAGTCGGTGTCATTCGTCTCGCGGAACTCTGTCTGGTTGCGGTACACTCGCCAGAAATCGCCCGTCGGCATTGGCGTATACGAAATCCAGAGCTTCATCGGCCTCCAGCCGGGCCGCGACATCAGCCGGACACATTTCCCGCAGAAGCAATAGCAGTTGTCCCTCGCCCAGCGGCTGGCGAGTCAGCGGGTGCCGTGCGCCACCTTTGGTGAGGTGCGCGATGTCACCATCGCTCAGGCTCACGGCGTCCGCACGATTGCTCATCGGTGCGGTCAGGAGCGGATCAATTCTGGGCATGTCTCTATTGACAAATGAAGGAGGCCTGCATCACGCGCTCATTTCTTCCCCATGCTGCAGTCTGCCATACATAGACGATCACACGTTCACGACGAATGCGCTGCCAGGCCTCCATTGTGATATTTTTCGGAGTGACACTACGCCTATTGGCCATTCTCGGGCTCGTGCTCCTCAACGGCTTTTTTGTTGGCGCCGAGTTCGCACTGGTGAGGTCGCGAAAGTCGCGACTGGAAGCGATGGTTCGAAATGGAGACAAACTCGCGCGCATTGCGTTGAGAGCGACCTCCAATATGTCGCGAGTTCTTTCCGCAAGTCAGCTGGGCATTACTCTGGCGAGCCTCGGCCTTGGATGGATCGCGGAGAGCACCCTTGCACACATCTTCGAAGACCTTTTCGCCAGAATTCCGCTCGCCATCGGCCTTCCGCTTCGCATCACCGTTGCCGGAGTCTTCGCATATACCGTTCTGACCTACCTCCACGTTGTCCTTGGAGAGCTGACCCCCAAGGCAGCCGCCCTGAACAAGCCGGAGCAGATCGCCCGCTTCGCTGCTGGCCCGCTCCTTCTTTTCGCATGGTTGATGACGCCCTTCATCTGGGTGTTGGGCAAATCGGCGGCCGCTCTGCTTCGGCTGCTTGGCCAGCCCAATCCCTCGAGTGAAGACAGCGTTCATTCACCGGAGGAAATCAGGCTCCTCGTCGAGCAGGCGGGAGAGGGGGGTACTCTGCATCAGGGTGACGCCGATCTGATCGATGCAGTATTCGAGTTCTCCGAAAAAAACGCCCGCGAGGTAATGACACCTCGCACCGAGATCATCTCGTTCCCTCTCGACGCAAGCCTGTCTGAAGTACTCAAGATTGTCGAGGAAAGCGGGGTGTCGAGATACCCTGTCTATGATGAGTCGATAGATGATATAGTGGGGATAGTGCTCGCAAAAGACCTGTTGAAAGCACTGATTCCCGTCGCCGATGGCGGCGGTGGCGGACTCACCCTTGGCCTCAACGGGGAGGGGCTGCCTCCTTTCTCACTGGCCTCTCTGATGCGCCCGGTGCACGTGATTCCCGGATCGCGCGAGGTGGAAGATGTCCTTGCCGACTTCAAACGGCTCAAAGAGCACATGGCGATCGTGCTCGACGAGTACGGTGGAACGGCAGGCGTGATCACGATGGAGGATCTGCTCGAGGAGATCGTCGGCCAGATTCTCGATGAGTACGATACGCCGGAGGATGGTCAGGAGCCGGTGCTCACCCGCGCCGGCGAAACTCTCGTCACGGGCGGCACGAACATCAGAGAGCTCAACGATCGGTTTTCGCTGAGCGTCAGCGATGAAAATTCCACTACTATCGGCGGCTTTGTGTTTGCGATGCTTGGAAGGCTTCCACTGGCCGGAGACCGCGTGATCGCCGGAGGGGCAATCTTTACCGTCAGGGCAATGGAGGGCCGGAGAGTCGACTCGCTGGCGGTTGACCTGCATTCCGCGGGTGATCGCCGTTCAGGCGAACGCGTTTCACAAACCGCCGGCACAGAAGCACCGCTTCAATAAAACTGGACGGGCTGGCGACGCCACCTCCCGCGATGTCCAGCGCGGTCCCGTGGTCTGGAGACGTGCGTGGAAACGGAAGTCCCAGGGTCACGTTCACCGCGCTTCCAAACGATGCAACCTTGATCGCCGTCATCCCGACATCATGATAGGGAGCGATCACCGCATCGAACTCGCCTCTCATCGCGCGGACGAAAACAGTATCGGCCGGAAATGGCCCTGCTATCCCCGCGTCGCGCGCGGCAGGCGCGAGCAGCTTGTCGTCTTCGTCGCCAAACCGCCCGCCGTCACCGGCATGCGGATTGAGCGCGCACAGTGCCACACGCGGCTCAGTGATGCCGAACCACAGGCTGAGATATTCCAGGGTGATCGAGGCCGCACTGATAATTGCCTCACGCGTCAAGGCGGCCGCGACCTCACGAAGCGGAAGATGAGTGGTTGCCAGCACCACGCGAAGCGGGTTTACACTACCCGAAGCGGTATCCTGCGTCGAGGCCAGCATCATCGCGACGCGGGAGCCGGTCAGAGACGCCAGCATCTCGGTATGACCCGGAAAGTCGTAACCGCCCGCAAGAAGCGCCGACTTGTCGATTGGCGCAGTCACAATGCCCTGCACTTCGCCGTGCATCGCCATGTCGACGGCGCGCGTGATGGCCAGCCCGCTCAGCTCGCCGGCAAGTTCGGCGCCTCCGCCGGGATGCCATTCGCCAACGCATTCATCGACTGTCAGTCCGCAACCGCCGGCACCGACTATGACCAAACCAGAACGCCCGTCGACCCTGGGGTCCGCGAGCGCTTTCATGATTACCTCCGCCCCTATGCCACGCGGGTCACCCGTAGTGACAGCAAGGCGAGCCTGCAACGTTTATAGCCGTAGTGCCACGTATGTCTGCTTCCGCAGTTCGTCCAGCAGGCTCCGCGTTGCACGCTCGGCGATTAACTGCTGTCGAATTCGATCGCGCACCTCGTTCTCGACAAACTGACCGGCCTCGTTCACCGTCACCAGTTGCACCACGGCGAATTTGGCGACGCCACGCTGATTCGCCAGCTCGAACGGCTGGGTAACTTCGCCTGCTTTCTTCCCGGCCAAAGCGGCCGTGTAGGAAGCCGGCAGCGAGTCACGCACGAACGGCTGGAGAATCCCCTTTTCTTCGGCGGGATCGTGATGTCTGGCGACAACCGAATCGAATGCCGCGCCATGCCGGAATTGCATCGCCACCGTGTCGGCTTCACGCCGTGCCGCCGCGATGTCAGCCGAATCCACGACTGGACTGATCAGAATGTGGTGGGACTTGACCTCTGCTGCCTGAACCCGGTCCACCCGGATGATGTGAAATCCGAATGCTGTCTCGACGACTGGTCCGATCTGGCCAGGAGCAAGCGAGAACATCGCACGCTCGAATTCGGGAACCATCGCTCCACGGCGGTTCCAGCCGAGGTCGCCGCCCGTCGGCTTTGACGATGGGTCCATCGATTCGCGCCGCGCTATCTGCTCGAAGTCCCCGCCGCGGCGGATCTCCGCGAGCAGCGAATCCGCCTTGGCTCGCGCACGGAGTTTTGCGGCGGCCGAAGCTTTTGGTGCGACGACAACCTGTCGAAAAGTGACGGTTGCCGGCTGTCGGCTCAAGGCTTCGCGGTTCTTCTCGAATGCTTCCGTGACTTCAGCCTCGCCCACGTTGCGCCCTACCGCCGTCTTCCGCAACTCTTCGAACGCGCGTTGCTGAAGCGCGCGGCGATAGAACTGTTCATAAAGCGTTCTGCGATATTCATCCGGCGTTCCGAAACCAGCACTCACCAGCTCGTTCTTGTACTCATCGTCGGTCTGAAACTGCTGGCGGACCCGTTTGGCTTGTTCATCCACCGACCGGTTCACTTCCTCGGGCGTGATCTCTATCTTCAGCTCGCGCGCCCTCTGGACGAGGATTTCCTCGTCGACGAGTGCGTTGAGTGCCTCACGCGCAATCTCTGCCTGTCCGGCAGAATCAGCAGGCATCTTGAGGCCGCTTGCCCGCTGCTGATTGATCGAGTTGAGCAGGTCGCTCTGGAGTATCACCTGATCGCCGACGACGGCGACAACCCTGTCCACCGGGATTGTCGCCGGAGCCGAGGCGGCACGGAGCGGCACGGCGGGCGGCACCGGCGCCTGTGCCAGCATCGCCACCGGCGACGCTCCCATCAGTACATAGAAGATTGCTTTGCGCATTACTGATCCTACCCCTGACCGGCGGTCGCGGTTCGTTTCAGCGCTTCGTGGTATCCTGGCCTGGCGCCGACTGATTCGGCACCGGGACTACGCTTGACGGTTGCTTCGCGGTCGTCGTCGAGTCGCTTGCCAGACGGACCTTTGCCGCCTCGAGCAGAACGCGGTCGACCGCCTCTGCATTGATGGTGTAGTCGTACTTGGTTCGCAGAACATTCTGAACCGGCTGGGTTACGTCCACGTACTGAGCCTGCTGTGCAAGCAGCTTCGTGACGTATTCTTCTACCCTTTGCGCCGCCAGCTTCTCACGCTCGCCGGTGGATTTCGCAGCTGTGGAAAGCGCTTTGGGGTCGAGGTTCAACGCCGTCCAGGCTCCTGTCAGCCCGGTCGTGAACAGTTTGCGAATTTCGGCAAGCTGTTTCGCATCGGGGCCGAGCTTGGCGCTGTCCGCGGCGTGAAGAACCAGCTCATTCCGCACGAAGTTCTTTACGAAGAGAGGGATCATCGAATCCGGTGCCGACTTCAGCCGTTCCGCGATGCCCGCCTGAGGAGGGAATGTTTCCATCCATCGCGAGAGGTCGGCCGAGGTGAACTTTCCAAGGGTCGATGTCGCGAGAACGGTCTTGTCCTTCAAATGCGCGTTGGGACTTTCGACCACCGCGCGAACCGTGGCGGCGATTCCCGGCTTGACCTCGAGCCTCGACGACGACTCGAGCGTCGCCAGATATGTGCTTTCGGCGGCCTGCATCCCGCCCGCTTGGCTGGCCTGAATTACCTGGGTGCGAACCTCGTCAAGCAACGGCCGGCGGATAATGTGATACCCATACTGAGTCTCGATTACAGGCGAGATGTCACCCGGCTTGAGGGCTTTCAAGGCCTGCTCGAACTGCGGAACCATTGCCTTGGAGGCAAATACTCCAAGCGAGCCGCCTGCCGGAGCCGAACCCGGGTCCTGACTGTTGGTCCGCGCGAGCTCCGCAAAATTGGCGGTAGTGACACGAGTCCGGAGTGCGTCGGCTTTCTTTTTTACTGCGGCCTTCGCCGCGGGAGCAGTATCCTGCGTGAGCAGGAGAATGTGACTCGCTGCGAGTACCTCTCCATTGTTATATCGCAAATCGGCAGTGGATGGGTCTGGCGCCTTCCATGTCTTCGAGACCTGATCATACCACTTCTTCGCCTTTACGTTGGCTAGAACCGCCCACATGGCCTTGTCGATACCGGCGACGTCGCTCAGCGAATCGTTCTTGACGGCAGCTTCGGCCACGAGATGATAATTGACCCACGCGTCGACAACGGCATTAGCCACATCCTTGCGCAGTGGCGCCTTGGAATTGCCGAGGAGGGTGGACATCCGGGTGACCGTCAATTCCTGATCGGCCGCCTTGGCAACAACATCCACATGCGCTGACATCGCGTCTTTCAGGGAATCGCAGCCGGTGAGCGCAATTGATGCCGCGAGTACGGCAAGGAGAGATTTTTTCATGGTTTCAAGTAAGTCGGTGTGTGCCTGAAGCCGGTATCAGGCTCGCAGCGTAGCGAGGGCGCGAACCAGGCCATCGAGCAGCTCCGCGCCGCCAAGCCGGGTCAGTTTGAGCGAAAGCGGATGCGCGCGCCGCACCTCCGCTTGGAACTGTACCTCGTGAAATGCCGCCGAGATCCCCTTCATGCGGGGAACGGCGTGCTCGCGAAAAGTAATACGTGCCTCGTTTCCGCGCAGCAGCATCGATTCTATTTGCGAAGCGCCGCCGAGAATCCTGAGGAGGGCGACCGCGAAAAAAGTCATGGCCGGGGCGGGCACCGGCCCGAATCTGTCCCGGACTTCCGACCGAAGTGCCTCGACGTCCGCCGGATCGATCATGTGTGTAAGGCGCCGGTAGATATCGAGCTTTGCGTCCTGGCTGGCGACGTAATCATCCGGGATGTATGACGGCAGATCGACAGATACGTCGGCGGGCTGAAGCCTGGGCGCGGCATCACCTCTCATGACCCGGGTGACGGTCTCATCGAGCATCCGCATGTACATGTCGAAGCCGACCGCGTGCACGAAGCCTGACTGCTCCGAGCCGAGGAGATTGCCCGCGCCGCGGAGCTCGAGGTCCTTGAGGGCAATGCGATATCCCGCGCCAAGCTCGGTGTGGTGCTCGAGAATCCTCAGGCGGCGATTCGCATCCTCGTCGATATCAGTATCCGGAACCAGCAGGTAGCAGTTGGCGCGCCGGTGCGACCGTCCCACGCGCCCGCGAAGCTGGTACAGCTGCGCCAGCCCGAAGTGGTGTGCGTAATTCACGAACATCGTGTTTGCGTTTGGAACGTCGAGGCCCGATTCCACGATCATTGTCGAGACCAGCACATCGGTCTCGCCATCGACGAAGTCCCGCATGACCTGTTCGAGATCCCGCTCTCCCATTTGGCCGTGCCCGACACCAACACGGGCACGCGGAACGAGACGGCGGATGGAATCGGCGATCGCGTTGATAGTCTCAACCCGGTTGTGTACGAAAAAGACCTGTCCGCCGCGGTCGAGTTCCCGCGTAATGCCTTCTTCGATAAGGCCCGGGTCCCAAGGCTCGACAAAAGTGAGCACGGGCGATCTGTCACGTGGCGGTGTCTGCATCAGTGTCATGTCCCTCAGGCCAGCAAGCGACAGATGCAGCGTGCGCGGAATCGGCGTCGCGGTCAGCGTCAATACATCGGTGTCGAGCTTGAGCTGCTTCAATCGCTCCTTGTGCTTCACTCCAAAGCGGTGCTCTTCGTCAACGACTATGACGCCGAGATTCCTGAATACGACATCCTTGCTCAGCAGGCGGTGAGTTCCGATCACGACGTCTATTTTACCCGCCGCAAGATCGACGATGATTTCAGCTTGTTCCTTTAGAGTCTGGAAGCGGCTCAGGGTGCGGATCGTCACCGGGAAGTCCGCAAGCCGGTCGCCGAATGTGCGAGCATGCTGGTCGGCGAGGATCGTCGTCGGGACGAGCACCGCAACCTGCCGCCCGGACTGCACCGCCTTGAACGCAGCTCTGACTGCAATCTCCGTCTTGCCATAGCCGACATCGCCAACCAGCAGCCGGTCCATCGGCCGGGATTTTTCCATGTCACCTTTTACATCAGTCGTTGCCGTTCGCTGGTCAGGCGTGTCTTCGAACAGAAACGACGATTCGAGCTGGCGTTGCCATGGAGTATCGGGGACATGCGGAGGCCGGGTCGCTACCCTTCGGCGTGCGTAGAGATCGAGCAGCTCAACCGTCATCTCCTGAATTGCAGCGCGGGTGCGATCGCGCTGCTGACCCCACCGCTTGCCACCGAGCGTGTGTAACCTCGGTGGGGCCGACTCGGCGGTTATGTCCGATGCCGACCGGTACCGTTCAATCTGGTCGATCCGATACAGCGGCACATTGAGCCGTGAGCCTCCTTCGTACTCGATTACCGCGACTTCGACGGTCGCTTCCCGAAAAAACACCTTTTCGATCCCGCGGTATATCCCCACCCCGTGCTCGAGATGCACGACGTAGTCACCCGGCGTGAGAGCGGTGAGGGTCTCGATGGATGTGCCGGTGGTGTAGCGGCGGGCGCGGCGGATGCGGCGCTCCCGCCTGAAGATCTCATGGTCGGTGAGAACGCGCAGACCGGCTGACTGCATCCCCCACGGCGGAATAATGAATCCGCCGTTCAGCACGCCAATCGCGAGCGCCGCCCGCGTGACGCGCCCGCCCTCTGCAAGCAGTTCTTCCAGACGCTCCGCCTGCCCGGCATTGTCGCACAGGACGATCGTGGGCACGCCATCATCGACCACTTCCCGGAGCCGCCTCATGTCACGCTGAATCGGCTCGGGCGGAACAAGGGGGAAACGCACCGCTGCGGGCGCCGCGCCACCGGGAAGTGCAAGCTCCTCGTGCAGGGAAACCGCATCCCCCGCAAAAATCTCGATTACTCCGAAGCCGGAAATTGCGGCGATAGCCTGCTCCGGAGAGGTGTAGAGTTCACTCCGTCCCGGTGTGTCTTCTCCTCTTCGGCGGGCAAGGTCGATATGATGCTGAGCCTCGTCCCACGTTCGACGCAGCTCGGGGCCAATCCGGCTGTCTTCCGGAACCACGATTATCGTGTCTGGCGGCAGAAGCGCGACAACTGAAACACGTTCGGTTTCGTGAGCAACGCCGGTAAGTTGACCATCAACCGGCAGCACCAGCGCCAGCTCGGCGTCGCGGGTCGACCTCTGGCTGACGAGCTCGAAATGCCGCAGCTCCGATATCTCGTCGCCCCAGAACTCAAGACGGACCGGGTCGGCCATTCCAAAGCTGTAGATGTCGAAGATGCCGCCGCGCATGCTGAATTGAGCGACATCTTCAACCATCGATACACGCTCGAATCCAATGGACTCGAGGTGCAATGCAAGATCTTCCGGCCTGCGCGTGTCGCCCTTGCGCAGCTCCAGACGCGTGAAAGCAAGCGCGCGCGGAAGCTGAGTGCGCTCGAGCAGCGCCCGCGCTGTGGTGAGCAGAACCCGGATTTCCCCGCGCCCGATCCGCTCTAGCGTTTCCACCCGCTCTCCGGCTACCTCTGCATGCGGCTCCGCTTCGCCGAACCCCTCGCGTGGTGGATAAAAAGCGACCTGCCGTGCATCGCCGAGCGATTCGAGATCCGCCAGCCAGCGTTCCGAGCCGGCGACACTTTCGGCGATCACGACGAAGAACCTTCCCGGAGTGGCGCGCGCGAGCGCGGCCACGGCAACGGCATCGCTGGAACCAGGAAGGCCGGAGGCGTGTACGCGAGTGGTCAGGGGTGGGAGGACCGAGATGAGGCGCCCGAATTCGGGGATTCCCTCAATGGCCTCCAGAAGTGCTGGCAGCGACACTGCGAGCAAGGTATAGTAGTTGCGGGTTGCGGGGTAGCGTGTTTACTGCGACAACGGAGCAGCGATGCAGGTCACCAGAGTAGTAGCTGGTTCGGTCGCGCTGGTCGCGGCATTTGCGGAGATAGCCGTTGCGCAGAGCGTTGGTCGCGCGCGCCCATACGACAGTCGCCAGCGCGCGGCCGAGGCGCCGGCCGTGGACCTGTGGCTCGACCGGCTGGATTTTGATTTCGGCGATCCGATCCGCCCGTTCTTCGCATCGGAGCCCGGTGCGTATGTCACTGTCGTCAGGGTGACCACCGACGGGGAGATCAGAGTGCTTTACCCGCGGCTTCCACTGGAGCAGCGCGCGCTCCGGACGGGAAGCCTGGCCAACGAACGTGTTCCCTATGTCGAAGATCGAGCTTTCAGACTGTATGAGTCCAGCGGTACGGGATTTGTCTTTGCTATTGCTTCCTACGCGCGCTTCGACTTTCGCAGCTACACCAGCGGCTCGCAATGGAGCGTCGCGCGCCTGGCAGGTTCACGGTACGGGGATCCCTTCAGAATCGTCGACCAGTTCATTTCCCGCACGTTATCGACACGGTCGCAGTTTTCGATCGATTACATGTCATATGAAGTAAGCGGAAATTCTCGGGGCCGGACAAGGTACGCGAGCAATTATCGCTTCTACACGCATGACGATTACTACCAGAGCTGCCTGTCTTCATTCGCGCTGCGTTACGACTACTACTACTGCGATGGCTATAACGGCTTTCGTGACGGTTATTATGGCCGAAGCGCCTATTACGGCGGTCACTTCGGACGTGGTTATGGGCCCGTGGTCGGTAGCCGGCCTCAGAGTCCGGTGCGACCGGCGAATCCAACGCCCCGAGTGGGTCTGAGGCCGCGGCCTCTCACGCCAGATCCGATCGCTCCCGATCCGCGTCGGCCTGATGCACCACTGCCGTCTCCAGCAGAGGGGCGATTTGGCGACAACGGACGCAGTGACGACGCTGTGATGCGATCCGCCGCGAGACGCGAGCAGGAAATGCGCCGCGAACGCCCATCGATCCGTGACATTCCGCGGGACCGGGGTCAGCCTCCGACGCGTGTGGAGAGTCCGCGGCTGATTGATCGCGAGCCGCGGATAGAGCCCCGCGCGCAACCCAGGTACGAGCCGCCGGTACAGACACGCGCTGAGCCGCGGTATGAGCCGCCAATGCGGACACGCGCGGAGCCGCGGGTTGAGCGAGTGGAGACACGAAGCGAGCCGCGAGTGGAGACACGAAGCGAGCCGCGAGTTGAGACGCAGAGCGAGCCACGCGCGGAGAGCCGGCCGCCGCCGGCGCGCGCTGCGCCACAACGTATTGATCCGCCCGGGGAACGACAGTAAGGGTCCTGTAGAAAGGCGTAGGATGCGAGAACAGCCTTGCCGTTAGATTTGGAGGCTGTTCCCGAATCGACGGGACAATCATTCCGGTCCGCGTCTTGAAGCTCGATCACATCCGCAACTTCTGCATTGTCGCCCACATCGATCATGGCAAGTCCACGCTCGCGGACCGTCTGATCGAAGCAACCGGCATGCTGCAGAAACGCGAGATGAAAGCCCAGGTTCTCGACACCCTCGACCTGGAACGGGAGCGCGGAATCACCATCAAGCTGAACGCTGTCCGCATGAGTTACGAGGCGGGGAACGGTGATCTGTATGAGCTGAACCTCATCGATACGCCGGGACACGTCGACTTCACATACGAAGTTTCGCGCTCACTCGCTGCCTGCGAAGGTGCCGTTCTCGTCGTCGATGCATCACAGGGGATCCAGGCGCAAACGCTTTCCAATCTGTTTCTAGCCCTCGATGCCGGACTGGAGATCGTACCTGTCCTCAATAAAATCGACCTTCCCGGCGCTGAGCCGGAACGCCGCAAGCAGGAAGTACATGATCTGCTGGGGGTGGATTCTGACGACATCCTGCTCGTGAGCGCCAAGGAAGGGCTCGGTATACCCGAGCTCCTCGAACAGATCATCAGGAAGGTACCGCCTCCCCAGGGCGATCCTGATGGTCCGCTTCGGGCACTTATCTACGACTCCTATTACGACCGGTATCGGGGCGCTGTGCCCAGCGTTCGTGTCGTCGACGGAATCCTTCGCCCCGGCACCAAAATCACGTTCGGTGCAAGCGACTCCGTCTACGAAGTGGCCGAAGTCGGCTATAACCAGCTTCGCCAGGTAAAGGCGGATCAGCTCGGACCTGGTGAAGTCGGCTACGTCGTCGCGAATGTGCGCTCGGTAAAGGAGACCCGTGCCGGCGACACGATCTTCGACGCCCTGAACAAAGCTTCAACCGCCTTGCCCGGATATCAGGAAGTCCGGTCTTTCGTATTCGCGGGAATGTATCCAACCGATACCACCCAGTACGAGACGCTTCGCGACGCACTGGAGAAGCTGCAGCTCAACGATGCCTCCCTGCAGTATGAGCCCGAAACTTCCACCGCTCTTGGCTTCGGCTTTCGCTGCGGATTTCTAGGGCTGCTGCATATGGAGATCGTGCAGGAGCGACTCTCCCGTGAATATGAGCTCGAGCTGGTCACTACAGTGCCGAGCGTCGAATACAAGGTTTATCGGACGGATGCAACCATGCAGCTGATCGAGAATCCTTCACTCATGCCGCTCGCAGCGGTGATCGACTACGTCGAAGAGCCTTACGTCAAGGCGCGGATCATGGCTCCCGCAGAATACATCGGGCCAATCATGACGCTGGGTACCGAGCGGCGCGGCGTTTACCGGAACATGACGTATCTCGACCAGGCACGCGTGGAATTCGACTTCGAGTTCCCCCTCGGTGAAATCATCCTCGATTTTTTCGACCGTCTGAAAACGATCAGCCGTGGATACGCATCTCTCGACTACGAGATGCTGGAATATCGCCGCAGCGATCTGGTGAAGCTGGACATGCTCATCAACGGCGATCCGGTCGATGCGTTCTCGGTGATCATTCACCGGGACAAGGCATACGAATGGGGGCGGAAAATCGCCGACAAGCTGCGCGAGCTGATTCCGAGACAGCTCTTCGAGGTCGCCATTCAGGCGGCGATCGGGCAGAAGATCATCGCGCGCCAGACAGTCAAGCCACTCCGGAAGGATGTTCTCGCGAAATGTTACGGGGGCGACATCAGCCGCAAACGCAAGCTTCTCGAGAAACAAAAGGAAGGCAAAAAACGGATGAAGCAGGTTGGTGCTGTCGAAATCCCGCAGGAGGCGTTCCTCGCAGTTCTGCAGGTAGACTGACCGATGTCGTCGCTCGTTGTGCAGACGAGCTTCCTTGGCGATGTCATTCTTACTACGCCGCTGATCGCTGAGCTGGCGCGGCGAGGCCCGGTAGATGTCGTCACGACACCGGAAAGCGCAGCTGTGCTTGCCAACAACCCAGGCATACGGAACGTGGTCGTGTACGACAAGCGCGGCGCGGACCGGGGTGTAGGCGGTTTCAGACGGACCGTCAATCGCATCCGGGCTGCCGGTCTCGATACATTGCCGCGATCACCCGGAATTCCTGAGGCCGGGAGCACGTTCGAAGCCGCGTACCTGGCGCAAGGCTCGATCCGCAGCGCGGCACTCGTGCGCGCTGCCGGCATCTCAAATCGTATTGGGTTCCATACATCTTCCGGCAGCGCTTTCTACACTTCGCGTGTCGCCTACAGGGCGGATCGTCATCATGCCGAGCGGCTCTGGTGGCTGTCGATGAGTGAATGCGCGGATGAGCCGCAGCCGTGGCAGGTAATGCCGAGGCTATACCCATCGGCGGCTGACATCGAATCGGCTGAAGACCTGCTTCGCACTTTAAGCAACGCCACGCCGCGTCCTTTCGTCGCGCTCGCGCCAGGAAGTGCGTGGGGCACAAAACGCTGGCCCTATTTTCAGGATCTCGCAGCTTTGCTCGCCGAAACCCATGACATCGTGGTGCTCGGCGGCTCGGAAGACGCGGCGCTTGGCGAGACGATAATTGCCGGCCTCCCGAAAGGTACCGGCATCAACGCCGCTGGCAGGACTGGTCTTCTTGCATCGGCCGAGCTGATCCGCCGCGCTGCCGCGCTCGTCACCAATGATTCGGCACCGCAACACATTGCATCGGCCATGGGCACGCCCACTGTAACCGTATTCGGCCCAACCGTGCCGGAATTCGGATTTGGCCCACTCGGTCCGGCATCGTCGACTGCCGGACACGAAGGCCTTGCCTGCAGGCCTTGCGACAGCCACGGCCCCCATCGGTGTCCGCTTGGACATTGGCGATGCATGCGCGAACTTTCCTCTGGCAGCGTGTTCGCGCTTCTCGCTCAAACCCTCTCGCAAGCGAACGGACGGTGACGATCAGAGAAAAATTCATCATCGGTGTCGATCTCGGAGGTACCAACATCGTTGCCGGCGCAATGCCGACCGACGGTACTCGCGAGCTGGCGATGAAGACGATACCGACTCTTTCTCAGAACGGCGCCAGCGACGTGATGGATCGTATCGCCGGGCTGGTAGAAGAAGTGATAACCCGGACGCGGGCGGAAACCGGAGCCGAACGCGGAGATTTTCTCGGCGTGGGCATTGGTTCGCCCGGACCGCTCGACCGCGCCCGTGGAGTGGTGATTGTCACGCCCAACCTGGGCTGGCGGGACTTCCCGCTTCGCGATGAGGTGTCGAACCGGGTCGGGCTCCCCGCGACACTCGATAATGATGCCAATTGCGCAACCCTCGGCGAATGGTGGTGCGGCGCCGCGAAAGGTGGCCGCAACGTCGTCGGTCTCACCATTGGTACCGGCATCGGAGGCGGGCTCATACTGGACGGCCGGTTGTATCACGGCGCATCCGACGCAGCCGGCGAAATTGGTCATACGACGATCGACTCGACAGGGAGGCGCTGCAAGTGCGGCAACTACGGCTGCCTGGAGGCATACACGTCAGGGCCCGCTATCGCTGAACGTGCGCGCGAAGTTCTCGAAGGAGATGAGAACTCTGTGCTCCCCTCGATGGTTGACGGAGACCTTTCTCGCATCACCGCCCAGACCGTGTTCGACGCCTCGAAGCGCGGCGATGCCGTAGCGCAGGAGGTGGTGCGCGATACGGCCCATTTCCTCGGGGTTGGAATTTCCAACCTCATCAACATTTTCAATCCCGACATTTTCGTCGTTGCGGGTGGTGTTACCCAGGCGGGTGATCTGCTGTTTGACCCGCTCCGCGCCGAAGTCAGGCGGCGCGCGTTCAAGCCGGCGGTCGACGCCTGCCGCATCGTGCCGGGAGCGCTGCCGGGCTCTGCAGGTGTCGTGGGGGCAATCGCAACATTCAAGGCCCAGACCCTCGGCGATCTTTGATGGCGGGCCGGCGTGTAGGCGTAATCGGCAGCTTTGTCTGGGACATCATTCACGGTCGCGATCCCATGCAGCATCCGGTCGAGGAATGGGGGGGAATCACCTATGCACTTGGTGCCTTCGACGCTTCGCTGGGTGACGACTGGCAAATGGTCCCGATGGTCAAAGTCGGATACGACCTCGCCCCACAGGCCCGCAACTTCACTACCGGGCTGCGCCGGGTTGCCGCTGACGCGGGTCCCATCGAAGTGCCGCATCCGAATAACCGGGTTACCCTGCACTATCAGAGCGCCGAGCGGCGTTGCGAGCATCTGACGGGCGGGGTTCCAGGATGGAACTGGCTCGGACTCAAGCCGCTGCTCGCTGGAGTCGACGCTCTCTACATCAACCTTATCAGTGGTTTTGAGCTCGACCTGGAAACCGCCCAGTTGATCAGAGCCCACTTTTATGGTCCGATATACTGCGACCTGCATTCGCTTCTGCTGGCTGTACAGCCCGACGGCGCACGGACGCTGCAACCGTTGCCGAATCCCGCAGCGTGGTGCCGATGCTTCGACATCATTCAGGTGAACGAGGATGAGATGCAGATGATGGCCACCGATCCGCTCGCGCTTGCGGCAATCGCAATGGGGGCTGGCGTGAGCGTGCTCAATGTCACGATGGGTGCGAGGGGAGTCGCCTATTTCGCCGCTCCCGGCTTCGACACTCTGGCAGACCTGAATCGAGATTCACTCGGTACATCGTCGGGCGCAGTTCGAACTGCATTACACCCGGCGGCACCCACTCGCGATCTCGGTGGCGGCGATCCAACGGGGTGCGGCGACGTGTGGGGCGCGACATATTTCTCGCGCATGCTGGCTGGCGACAGTCTCGAAGCCGCAATGGGCGCTGCGTCGGCAGCCGCGGCGCGTAACGTCGATCATCGCGGGGCCACGGGTCTCGCGCAACACCTCCGGGGAGAACTGAGCATCAGGTGACGACCATTATCAACGTTCCCCCGTCACTCGACGACCAGTCATTTGAACAGATCTTCGCTCAGGTAGCACTGCTGCCTCCTGAAGAAAAAATCCTCCTCGACGCAAGGCGTACACGCTGGGCGTCGCCTTTCGGCTTCACTGCACTGCTCTCGCTGGCCCAGACGCGTCTCGAACGGCCGGGGTTGACGGTTCCGGAAGCCGAGGACACGGCATCCTACTGGTCGAAAGCAAGCTTTTTCACCTATGCAGATTCCCTCTACGAAATTTCCGGAAGGGTGCCGCGGCGAAGCAAATCTGAAAACAGTGTGCTGCTCGAGGTTACGCCGATCAACGGCACCGAGGACGTTCACACCGTAGTCGACAACATTCAGCATCGTGCCCAGGCAATCCTCCAGGAAAAATTGAACCTTGAGGCGAGTGTCACCATGCGGTTTACGATGGTGCTGTCGGAAATCTGCCAGAACGTCATCGAGCATGCCGGTTACGGAGGGTGGGTTTCCGTACACGCCTACAAGTTTCAGCAACGGCTGGGCAGATGGGTCGTAGTGATCGCCGTCTGCGACGCAGGCATGGGATTTCGGAAATCGCTGGAACAGTCTCAGGGTGCGCGTGCCAGCGACGTATGGGACGACGGCAAGGCCCTCGAGGAGACGGTGATCAAGGGAGCCACCCGGTTTCGGGATCCAGGGCGGGGACAGGGCCTGGCAGGCGTTCGCAAGTTCACCGGCAAATGGGACGGGATGATGAGCGTGCGAAGCGGCACGGCACGCATCGCGATTGTGCCAGAGTGGGGCCAGGGTGTGCCTCTTGGCGAAGGATTGCCATTTTTCCCCGGCGCCCAGGTTCAGATTACGATTCCTGAAAGGATAGGACTGCCTTGATCAGCCACATCGATGTCAGCACAGTTCTCAGGCGAAGCGTCTGCGATCTCTATTCGAACCTCGTTACACGGCCCACCGGGGCTGCCGTCAGAATCGGTATCGAACACCATCTGGACGAAATCGGCGACAAGGCGCTGGCTGTCCTCGATTTTTCTCACGTGGGCCTTCTCGATTTCTCATGCGCAGATGAGATCGTAGCGAAACTGCTGCTTCAGTATGTAAGCCTGGACCTTCCGCGCCGCGAAGTGTATTTCGTGTTTTACGGGATGAGCGAGTCGCACATGGATGCAATCGAGGCAGTTCTCGAACGTCACGACCTGGCGCTGGTGACGCAGCTGGAAGGCGGCGTGGTGCAGCTCGTCGGTAACGTCGACGGTGACCAGCGGCGAGCGTGGGACACGATCGGAAGACTCGGCATCGCTCACGCATCCGACGTCGCGGATGCCACCGGCATGCCGCACGAGCTTGCCGCCCGGATGCTGGAGACGCTCTGGCAGCGCCGCCTGGTGATCCGGCAGGAGAGCGGGTACATCGCAATCCGAAGCGGATACGCCGGTCGTGTTCCTCCGGCAGCCATGTTCAATGCGACGGCTGCCGGCACCCCCGGTCGGGGGATGGAAGTTTCGTGAAGCACCTTCGGCTTCCGGATGTGCGGATCAGCATGGGCAGGAACTATCGGCCCAGCCTGAACGTCGTCGAATACATATCCACCTGTCGGGGCGATGCCGAGCGTGGTCCGATGATTCGCCTGCGAGCTTCGGAGGCGAGAGTTCGTCTCATCGACAACGGCGAGCTGGTGTGGGTGGTCGGCCCGCGACGACAGGACCTTGCGATCCTGATTATTGATGACACGATTGCAGAGGGCAGCGCCATTTTGCGCGACATCGCCGGGGTCGCAGTATCGGAGTCCGTGACCGTGATCAAACCCGATCTCGATACCCCGAACAATCGCCAGGTAGGGTGATGGCGCCCAGGGCCAAGCCTCCCGTGCGAGGACGCTCCACGATTGCGGTGCATGGTGGATCGGAACACCGGGCTGCGGGTGATCCTGTTGCACAGCCACTCATCCAGTCGGTCAACTACGCCCAGCCTTTTGGTACTGCTGACGGGCTGCTTTACACGCGATACGGTAATACGCCCAACGAAACAGTCGTTCAGAAGCGGATCGCAATGCTGGAAGGGGCAGAAGCGGCGCTGGTTTTGTCGAGCGGTATGGGAGCAACCGCCTGCGCGATGCTGGCACTCCTGCGGCCTGGTGATCACCTGCTCTCGAGCGCGTGGATTTACGGCGGTACCAGGCGGCTGTTTACGGAAGAGTTTGCGTCCATGGGCATCGAGGTCAGCTTCGCGGACCCCGACGAGCGCCGGGTCTGGCGAAACACCATCCGGCAGAACACGCGGGCGATTTTCGTGGAATCTCCGGTAAACCCGACAGGTCGTGTGCTGGATCTTACACAGCCAGCAATCCTTGCAAAGCTCAAGGGTGTCGCACTTGTTGTGGATTCCACCCTCGCGAGCCCGATCAACGCCCGGCCAATGGAGCACGGCGCCGAGGTCGTCATTCATTCTGCTACCAAATATCTCAATGGGCATCACGACATTCTGTGTGGCGTCGTCGCCGGCACCGCGTCCTATATAGACGAAGTCCGGCGCAAGATGATCGTATGGGGCCAGGCGCCTGACCCATTCGCCTGCTGGCTGCTCGAGCGCGGCCTCAAGACGCTGGATGTCCGCGTCAGGCGCTCGAACGAGAATGCAATGCGCGTCGCGCAGTGGTCGTCCGCGCGACCGGAGATCAGCAAGGTGCATTACGCGGGACTGCCCGCCCATCCGGACCACGGTGTCGCGAAAAAAATGCTGGACGGATTCGGGGGTCTGTTGGCAATCGAGCTGAGCGGCGGTGCCGCTGCGGCCGACAGCTTCGTTCGCAGCGTAAAAATGATCACCTACGCCGCGAGCCTCGGCGGCGTGGACACGCTTGTGAGTGAGCCGCGTTACAGCTCGCATGCCCACATGACGAGCGAGGAACGCGCCGCCATCGGCATCCCGGATGGATTTCTGAGGCTCAGCATCGGCATCGAGAATGCGGATGACATCATCGCCGATATCGAACAGGCGCTTAAGAGGTAGCAGAGATAATGATAAGACTGGAAGACGTCGCCAAGGAGTACACGCACACGCGTGTCGCGCTCAGCCACGTCAATTTCCAGGTACGGCGCGGAGAGTTCGTATTTCTCATCGGGCCCAGCGGCTCGGGAAAGACAACCATCCTCAAGCTGCTGTACATGGAGGAAAAGCCAAGTCACGGCGACGTCTGGGTCAACGAGGTCCATGGCAACACCGCACGGCGCACCGAGATCTCGCAACTGCGCCGGAAGCTTGGAATCATCTTCCAGGATTTTCGGCTGCTGGAAGACAGGACTGCCGAGCAGAACGTGGCGTTTGCGCTTGAAGTAACCGGTGCATCACCGTCGACTATCCCGGCGCGCGTGGGAAGGGTGCTGACGCAGGTTGGTCTGTCGTCCAAGGCGACTCAACGTCCCCGCCAGCTTTCCGGCGGCGAGCAGCAGCGCGTGGCGATCGCCCGCGCACTCGTCAACGATCCCTATTTTCTTCTTGCTGACGAGCCAACGGGTAACCTCGACGAGCGTGCAACCCGAAGCGTTTTTCAGCTTCTACGCGAGATCAACGCCACCGGCACCTCGGTAATCATGGCAACTCACGATCTCGAAATGGTGCGAAAAGCCGAGGGCGGCCGAACGATTGAGTTGAATCACGGAAGAGTAGTCTTCGATTCCGCGGAAACCCCGCCGCCGGAAACGCGGTACACGCCGCTACTTGGGCAGCCTGCCATCGGCGGTCCGAACGAAGGCAACTGGCCGCCACTTCCCGCGGCAAGACAGTAAGTGCTGGCGGTTCGCGAAGCCGTCAATGCATCGCGCCGGGCTCCATTGCTGAGCCTGCTCGGCGTCACAACGATCGCCTTCTCTCTGTTTGCGTTCGGACTTTTCGCACTCGTCGCGCTCAATATCCGTCACGCCTTACGCGGAGTGGAGGAACGTGTAGAGGTTCGCGCATTTGTTTCTGATGGCACTCCAGCGGATGCCATCGCGACTGCGATGGGCGACATCCGTGCATTTCCCGAGGTGGCGAAAGTAGAGTATGTCACTCAGGAAGGTGCACTTGCACGCGCGCGAGAAGACCTCGGCGAGTTCACCGACGTGTTCGAGGAAGCAATGCTTCCCGCATCTCTGGACGTGCATCTCCGCGCAGGTCTGCGCGACCCTGCCACAGTCAGGGAGGTAGCGGAACGCGTCAAATCGTATCAGTTCGTGGACGACGTGCGATACGGAGAGGAATGGGTGGAGAAGCTGCATCAGCTTCGCACTATCGCCGCTGGCACGGGGCTGGGCCTGGGCCTGGCGTTCGCGGCAGTCTCGATCATCATCATCGGCGCGACAATCCGTGTTTCAGTTCTGGCGCGCGAGCGGGAGATCTCCATTATGCGATTGGTGGGAGCCACGGACTCGTTCATACGGGCACCCTTTCTGATCGACGGGTTCGCCAAGGGAATTGTGGGGGGTCTGCTCGCGCTGTTGCTTACGTGGCTAGCATATCGAGCGATCGACCAGCGCTTCATGGAGCTTGTCTTCTTCGATATACGCCTTGTGCTGCTCGGAATCCTGAGCGGCGCGTTGATCGGTGTTGCGGGAAGTGCAACTTCTGTATGGAGTCACCTACGCCGAATCTGAAATCCGGCGCGCTCGTTCTCGGCATGATGTTATTCGCCGGAGCGGCGCTGGCGGCTCAAGAGTCGGGTGATGCCAGAATCCGGACTCAGCAACAGGAGCTTGCGCGCATCAAGCGGGAGCGCGACGAGCTGCAGCGCCGGATGAAGGGTCTTCAGACGAGAGCCCACGATATCTCGGAAGAGGTGGATAACATCAATCGGCAGCACAATGCCACCGTGCGAGTCGTCCGTTCCCTCGATCAGCAGCTCACCACTCTGAATGGGGAAGTGGAGAATACGACGGCGAACCTTGTTCGCGCGCAGGACGAGGTTCAGCTCAAGCGTGCCGTGCTCCAGAAACGCCTCGTGGAGATCTACAAACGCGGACCGCTTTTTACATTCGAGGTGATGCTCTCGGCGAAAACGTTTGGCGATCTCGTGGCGCGGTACAAGTATCTGCATATCCTGGCACAACGCGATCGCGCGGTGGTGCGCCGAGTCGATCAGCTGAGAACGATGATCATCGGACAGCGCCGCCAGCTCATTTCACTTCAGAGTGGAGTCGCGCAGAACCGGGGCGAAAAATCACGTGAGGCCGAGCGTCTCGAAATATTGGAAACCTCACGCGAAAGAAGCCTCGTGCGCGTTAGGCAGGATGCGAAAAAAGCCAAGGGCCGCCTCGCCCAACTCGCGCGCAGCGAGGCCCGACTGAATAGTGTTATCGCCAGCTTCGAGGCGGCGCGCCGACGCGCGGCATCGCGCCCGAATGCCAGGCCATCGGCTCCAAGCACCATCCGAACCAGTGATCTGGGTCGTCTCGACTGGCCGCTCGAAGGCTCGATCATCTATCGATTTGGGAGAGTCGTCAATGCGAACAACACGACAACGCGGTGGAATGGAATCGGCATCGCCGCGGGCACGGGCACGGAAGTAAAATCCGTTTCGAGTGGGGAGGTAGTGCTTGCCGATGTCATGGGAACATACGGGAACACGGTCATCCTCGAGCATGGCGGGGGCGATTACTCCGTTTACGGCTCGCTCAACCGGATGGCGGTCAGCAAGGGAGCACGCATTGCCAAGGGGCAGATTCTCGGAACGATAGGCGCCAATGATCCGTCTCTCCCGCCACATCTGCACTTCGAAATCCGGCGCGGGGGACCGGCGGTCGATCCGCTTACCTGGTTGCGTGGCTCGCGCTAGAAAAGCCGGTAGCAGAGCGGGGCGCACCTCAAAGGCAGACGATCCCACGGCCGCGGCGGCACCACTTGGCGCTCACATATCCATCGCTGGAGGAACCCGCCTCGCACCTCCGCGAGCTAGCGCCGTTGGCGCCACCGCGATGCAGGTTTTCACCAAGATGGCAAATCGCTGGGCCGAGCGGGACTGTGAGCCCGGTGAGTGCACGGACTTCGTCGCTGCGCTCGCCGAGACCCTGGTTGCCGAAACGTGCGCTCACGACAGCTATCTGATCAACCTTGCATCACCGGACCCCCTCCTTCGCGCGAAATCGCTGGATTCCTTCGCCGCCGAGCTGAATCGATGCGAAGCGCTCAAGCTCAACTATCTCGTTTCTCATCCCGGTAATTTCATGGACGATCGTGCGAGCGGAATCGCGCGGAACGCCGAGGCAATCGGGGTTGCCCTCGAGCGGGTGCCGGGGCAGACGATCGTACTACTTGAAACCACCGCTGGGAGCGGCACCGCTCTCGGCGCCAGTTTCGAGGAGATGGCGGAAATCATCGAAGCGGTCCCGGCCCAGTACCGGTCACGAGTGGGTGTCTGCGTGGACACCTGCCACATCTTTGCCGCCGGGTACGACATCAGCAACGATTACGACGCCGTATGGACCCGATTCAGCAATGTCGTCGGCTACGAGCGACTCCGGATGATGCATCTCAACGACTCGAAGACTCCACTGGGCTCGCGGCGCGATCGGCACGAATTGATTGCAGAGGGAGCCATTGGAGAATCGGCCTTCCGTCGAATCATGAACGACGCGCATCTGGCGCGCATCGCCAAGGTCATCGAAACTCCGAAGGTCGAGCCCGATGTCACCGACCGTGCAATGCTCGAGCGATTGCGCGGGTATGTCGAAACCTGATCGATCTTTTTGTTTGAAAGGTTGCTCGCGACCCGATCGGAACGGGTGTAGACTTCGGCGGGTATGACCTTCGTGCCTTCATCTCGATCCCTTCCGCGCGTGTTCTGGCGTCCGGCGATGCTGTTTTTCGCTGTCGCGCAGATCGTGCTTGCGTTCGCGCCCATACTGGAAGGACGACTTGGCGCAAGCGCTGACGCGCATGTGGAATCCACGGGCACAGGGCTGCACCACGCGCATGACGACGCGAACTGCACCGCTTGTCTCGCACGCCAGCTCCTTGCCTCCTCCGAGCCTGGACGACAACAGGGCGTATCACTTGACCGCGCCTCGCGTCTGCGCGTGCCTGCGCACATATCGTTTGCCGGCCTCGAGCCGCAGACAGACTCCCGACCCCGCGCTCCTCCCGCTTCCGTATAGCCACTCTCGCCGCTGGCCATCCGCGGCTACGCTGGCTGAGTCGCCTCCAATGCGCCATGCGTTCGACTCAACCGTCGTGCGCACAACGGAATAACAATCACATACGGAAGGACAAATGCGAGGACGTTTTTTCCTCTGCGCGTTTGCCATTGTTGCACCCACGGTGCTTCAAGCGCAGACGCCTCAACCAAGACCGACTCCAGCGCGTGATTCTGTCGCACGAGCGGACAGCATTGCGCGTGCCGATTCAATCGCCATCGTCCGCGAGCTCGAGGCTGGAGCAGCGAACCCCGGCTCTTCGTCTCCCGACTCCCCGACAGTCCCGGCTCGCGGAGGACCATCGAATCCGCGATTGATGCCCGACATCAGCGCTATTGGCGAGGTCATCGGTGATTTCTCGCCCAAGGGCAGCACTCAGGAGAGCGGAAAGAGAGTCGACATCCGCGAAATCGAGCTCGCGCTCAGCTCTGCCGTCGACCCGTATTTCCGCGCGGATTTCATCCTTGGGATATCCGACCTCGAAGGAATTGCGGTCGAAGAAGCATACATCACCGCAACCGCGCTACCAAAACAGATCGCCGCCAGGATCGGTCGCTTTCACATGCCGTTCGGAAAGCAGAACACAACGCATAGGGCGGAACTTCAGGCTATCGAGTATCCCCATGTGATTCAGCAGTTTCTCGGGCCCGAAGGTTTAAAAGGTACGGGGCTGTGGCTGAGCAGAGTATTCGCTCCTTTGGGATTCTATCAGGAACTTCAACTGACGGGCGTGAACCAGATCGGTGAGCCGGAAGGAGACCTGATTGCGGCGGAAGCGGCGAATCGCAGCCTGGCCGGACTCGGGGTTTCGGCGCGGCTTCGTAACTACTGGGACCTCTCTGAATCCACGAATCTCGAGCTTTCTGGAAGCGCTGCCACTGGCAGAAGAGCGCAGCCAGCAAGCTGCGATCTGGCAATTGACTGTCAATTCGCAGTCGAGGTGAACGCAGTCAATGCACGTCAAAGCCTCATTGGCGCGGACCTGACGTACCGGTGGCGACCGCTGCAGCGGGGATTGTACAAATCTTTCATCGTGCAGGCCGAAGTGATGCGACAGATAAATCAGTGGGACGATGACCTGCGCCGCGAGGTTCAATCGGCAGAATTCTCCGGACCCACCCGCAATGCAAATGGCGCTTACCTTTTTTCGCGCTATCAGCTATCCCGTCGCACGTATCTGGGAGCCCGGTATGACTGGGTACAGGACGCGCTCGCTGACGCCGGTTCAGGAGAGAAAACCCTCACCGCGGCATCGGGCTACCTCCAGTTCTTCCCGAGTGAGTTCTCGAAGTTCGTGCTTGGATTTGAGCGACAGTTCGCCGCAGGCGAGCGTAAGGGAGTCAACAGGATCCTGTTGCAAAGCACGTTTGCCGTTGGCCCGCACCGCCCACATCCGTTCTGATTTCTACCCATTCTCTGGAGCAGTAATAAAATGAAAAGACAATTTTTCATGCGCGGATGGCTGGTCGCCGTGTTGGCGATCGCTATCACCGGTAATACCGCAAGCGCCCAGCTGAAGGTTGTAACCAGCACCTCTGACCTTGCGGAAATCGCCTCGGAAGTAGGCGGAAGAATGGTCACGACACGCCATGTCAGCGAGGGATACCAGGACCCGCATTTCGTTGAAGCGAAGCCGAGCTTCGTTCTCCAGCTTCGGAATGCCGATGTGTGGGCGTTCGTCGGCCTCGGCCTTGAAGTTGGATGGATGCCACTCCTGCTCGACGGCGCGCGCAATCCGAAGATCCGGCCTGGCTCTGTCGGATATGTAGATGTGTCTTCGGCTGTCCCCCTGCTGGATGTGCCTGCAGGAGACGTCGACCGAAGTCAGGGCGACGTTCACGCACTTGGCAATCCGCATTACTGGCTTCACCCCGAAAACGGGCGGCGCATTGCACGCCTGTTCCAGAAGCGATTCAGCGACTTGGATCCGAAGAACGCGGCGGCGTACTCCGCCAACACGCGCGCTTTCGAAGGTAAGCTCGACGCCGCCCAGCGTACCTGGAAACCGGCTCTCGCTATTATCGCGGGAAAGCCAGTCGTCGCGTGGCACACGAGCTGGAGGTACTTCGCCCAGTTCACCCGCATGAACATCGTCGGGTTCATCGAGCCAAAGCCTGGCGTTCCACCTTCGCCGTCGCACATTGCCGGCCTGATCCAGACCATCAAGCGCACGGGAGCAAAGGCGATCATCATGGAGCCGTTCTACGACCGGAAGACCGCTGATTTCGTCGCCCGCAAAACCGGCATCAAAGTGCTGATGCTGCCCCCCTCGGTCGGCGGAGCGAAAGGCATCAACGACTACGTACAGCTCCTCAGCTCGGACATTCAGCAGGTGGCGGCGGCAGTCCGGTGACGGCCCTAGTGTCGTTCGACAACGCGACATTAGGCTACGGGCGTCGCGTCATCCTTTCGAAGCTGACATTTTCGATTCCCGAGGGTGATTTTCTCGGGATCGTCGGGCCGAACGGCTCCGGCAAGACAACAATCCTGCGTGCGATCCTGAAATCGCTGAACCCCATTGGCGGCACCGTAACCCACGCGCCGGGATTGCGCTACGGATACGTCCCCCAGAGGGATCAGGTGGACTATAACTTTCCACTCAAAGTGCAGGACGTTGTCATGATGGGCCGCTACGACCGAGTCGGACTTGGCAGAAGGCCCGGCCGAAAGGATCGTGACCTTGCTCACGCGGCGCTGGAACACGTGGGGATTCTGGAGCTCGCCGAACAACCCTTGAACGCGCTTTCGGGAGGACAGAAACAGCGCACGCTCATCGCGCGGGCGCTGGTAGGCGATCCCAATGTTCTCATTCTGGACGAGCCAACCAACGGCATGGACCTCGTTTCCACTACGCAGATCCTCGGACTTGTCCGACAGCTCCACGAACGCGACGGACTGACGGTGCTGATGGTGAGTCACGCCTTGAATGAAGTGGCGAACTACGTCGAGCGGATAGCGCTGGTGATGAACGGTGGGTTCAGAATTGGTACGGTAGGCGAGATCATGTCGTCATCAGTGCTGAGCGACATGTATGGTATTCCGGTGGACGTAGACTGCGTGAACGGCCACCGCATCGTTGTCGCCAGGCGCGAGCCACTGGCGCCGGAAGCTCCACCTCCGGGCGCGTCTCCGCCTCGAGCGGATATGGCGGTGAGCGCAGCAATTGATTGACACCGTTCTGCTCTTTCGGGAATCGCTCTACGGGACCCTGGTGATTGCGGCAGCATGCAGCGTGCTCGGTGTGTATGTCGTTCTTCGGCGCATTGTGTTTGTCGGTGCCGCGCTCGCCGAGCTTTCGTCTGCCGGCATTGCCCTCGCGCTCTGGCTGGCCGGCCAGGGCTTCGCCATGGGCCTCACCACGCATCCAATCGCGGTTTCGCTGATGGTCACACTCGCGGGAGTACTGTTCTTCGGTTCCGGCAGCGGACGCGGGCGCATTCCGCCCGATGCAACGATCGGCGTCACATACGCTGTGGCGGGCGCCGCCGGCATCCTGCTTATCTCCAAGGCCGCCGCGGGGGAGGCGCATGACTTGTTCCTCCATGGCAACATCCTGGGGATAACCCGTGGGGACACGATTGTGCTGCTGGCTGTCGCCATTCCAGTTCTGCTCGCGCACATAATTTTCTATAAGGAGTTTCTTTTCGTTTCTTTTGATCGCGAGACCGCTAGCACTCTGGGCTTCCGCGCCGGATTCTGGAATCTGTTCCTGTACCTCACGCTCGGCCTGGTGATTGCGTTCGCGATGCAGTTTGCCGGCGTGATGCTCGTATTCAATTTCCTCGTGTTGCCGGCGGTCACGGGGTTGCTCGTTTCACGAACCATGGGCGGGACGTTTTTCTGGTCAGTTATGTCGGCGTTGCTTGCGGGCGTTCTCGGCTTCACGTTATCCGTCCCGTTCGACCTGCCGTCCGGACCGGCCATTATCGCCGTTTCGGGTGCGCTTGCACTCGTCGGTTTCTTCGTACGGCTGGCGCAGCGGCGTTAGCGGCGTCAGCGGCGCTGGCGGCTGGCGAGCGGTGCCCAAACTCAATGACTGCCCGTAAGTTGCGGTATCATGAAGCGTCAAGACGCCCTCGATTATCACTCGTCGGGACGGCCCGGAAAAATCGCCGTCGTCCCTACCAAGCCTCTCAACAACCAGCGTGACCTGGCGCTTGCATACTCGCCCGGTGTTGCGGCGCCATGTCTTGAAATTCGAGACAATCCGGAGGATGTCTACAAGTACACCGCCCGCGGAAATCTCGTTGCCGTAGTCACCAACGGCACTGCAGTGCTCGGACTCGGCAATATTGGCGCGCTGGCGTCCAAACCGGTGATGGAAGGCAAGGCGAATCTGTTCAAGCAGTTCGCAGATCTCGATGTATTCGATCTGGAAGTCGGGTCTGAGAATCCCGACGACGTCATCCGGTTCTGTCAGCTGTTGGAGCCTACGGTCGGCGGGATAAATCTCGAAGATATCCGCGCACCCGATTGCTTCTACATCGAGGAGAAGCTGCGGGAGACGATGAACATCCCCGTCTTTCACGACGACCAGCATGGAACCGCGATCATCTCCGGGGCTGCACTGATCAACGCTCTCGAGTTGACGGGCAGGGATATCGCGACGGTCAGATGCGTTTTCTCGGGGGCGGGCGCCGCAGCGATTTCCACGGCCGAGCATTACGTGAGACTCGGCGTTCGCCGCGAGAACATCCTCCTCACCGATCGGCAGGGTGTCGTCTATGCCGGCCGGCCGGGCGAAATGGATCGTTACAAGGCGCGGTTCGCAAGCGAAACGACAGCACGCAGTATCGCCGATGCTCTGGTCGACGCGGACGTGTTCGTCGGGCTGTCGGTAGCCGGAGCCGTGACGGGAGAGATGATCGCGAGAATGGCGAACCGCCCGATAGTGTTCGCGCTCGCGAATCCCGAGCCCGAAATTCTGCCGGATATCGTCCGCCAGGTGCGGCCCGACGCAATTGTCGCCACCGGCCGGTCCGACTATCCAAACCAGGTGAACAACGTGCTTGGGTTCCCTTTCATCTTCCGCGGTGCGCTGGACGTGCGCGCCACCGAGGTGAATGAAGCCATGAAGATGGCAGCCACGCGCGCACTCGCACTTCTCGCGAAGGAGGACGTTCCGGAAAGCGTCTCGCGCCTCTACGGTTTGCGCTCGGTGAGGTTTGGTCCCGACTACCTCATTCCGTTCCCCTTCGATCCGCGGATTCTGCTTTGGGTCGCGCCCGCTGTGGCGTGGGCGGCGGTGGCGACAGGAGTGACTAAGGAGTTCATCGATCTCGACGACTACCGCGAGAAGCTCGAGGTCCGGCTTGGACGCGCGCGCGGAATCATCCGCGGCATCATCAACCGTGCGGTGCGAGACCCGAAGCGGGTGGTGTTCCCGGAGGGAGAAGAGCCGAAAGTCATCCGCGCCGCGCAGATGCTCGTCGATGAAGGAATTGCCTTCCCGGTTCTGCTGGGCAATCCCGAGTCGATCAGGCGGATAGCACGGGAGAGCTCGATACCGCTTGCCGACATCGCGATCGAGGATCCAGCGACGTCAACACGCCGCGATGCTTACGCCGACTACCTGTGGCGGCGCCGCCAGCGCAAGGGACTCAGCCATGGCGAAGCGCACCAGCTTCTTTTCAATGGCAACTACTTCGGATCTGTCATGGTTGCGTGCGGCGACGCCGACGCGCTCGTATCGGGCGTGAACATGCACTATCCGGAAACCATCCGCCCGGCGCTCCAGGTGATCGGACCGCATCCACGGGCCGAAGTCGTGAGCGGCCTCTACATGCTCGTATTTGATAAACATGTTATCTTTTGCGGGGATACGACAGTCAATATCGATCCGTCCGCCGAGCAGCTTGCGCAGATCGCATACTCGGCTGGCCGGATCGTTCGTACTTTCGGGATCACGCCGCGAATCGCGATGCTTTCTTTCTCCAACTTCGGATCTGTAAGGCACCCTGAGACGGAGAAAATGGCTCGGGCGGTGCAGTTGTTGCGCGAGCTGGATCCGTCGATTGTCGTGGATGGAGAGATGCAGGCCGACACCGCGCTCGATGAAGACCTCCTGAAGTCGGCATATCCTTTCAGCTCACTCAGCGAGCGGGCCAACGTTCTGATATTTCCAAACCTGAGCGCAGGCAACATTGCGTACAAGTTGCTCAATCACCTGGGGGGAGCGGCCGCTATCGGCCCCATTCTTGTCGGAATGAACCGGCCGGTGCATGTGCTCGAGCGGGGAGCCGACGTGCAGGACATCGTCAACATGGCGGCAGTTGCAGTGATGGACGCGCAGGAGCGCACGAGCGGCGGTCGCAGCCGTGAGCTTTGATCCCAAAAACTTATTTGCAGAAGAGGAGTAGCGCACATGGCAACTGAGCTGAAAATGGAACCTGCTTCCGCGGTTCGTGAGAGCAATGTCGGACTTGGCCGCCAGGGATTGAAGCCGTCGGGCGAGGTGCACTGGAACCTGATCTCGCCTGAGCTGATGCAGGCTGCCTCGAGACGCGGAGAGGGCGAGTTTGCAGCGATGGGGCCCTTTGTCGCGGTGACGTCGCCCCATACCGGGCGTTCTCCGAACGACAAGTTCGTCGTCCGCGAGCCGTCATCGGAGAACGACGTCGAATGGGGCAAGGTCAATCAGCCGATTTCGCCAGACCATTACGAGGCGTTGCTGGCGGATGTGCGCGTGCACCTCGACAGTCGCGACGAGCTGTTTGTCGAGGATCTCTACTGCGGCGCAGATTCTTCGCACAGGCTGTCGGTTCGCTATGTGTCCCCGAATGCCTGGCACATGGCATTTGTGCGCAACATGTTCATCAGGCCGGAACTGACTGATCTTCCGACTTTCGACCCCAATTTCACCGTTCTGCACGCTCCGGAATTCCAGGCCGACCCGTCGCGTCACGGAACCCGCACCGGAACATTCATCGTCCTTCACATTGCGGAACGGACGATCCTGATCGGCGGTACGCGCTACGCGGGCGAGCTGAAGAAATCCATGTTCACGGTGATGAATTACCTGCTGCCGAAAGACGGGTTGCTTTCGATGCATTGCTCGGCCAATACCGGCAGCGATGGAGAGACGGCATTGTTCTTCGGCCTGTCAGGCACCGGCAAGACTACGCTTTCCGCCGATCCGGAGAGGTCTCTCATTGGCGACGACGAGCACGGGTGGTCGAAAAATGGGGTGTTCAATTTTGAAGGCGGTTGCTACGCCAAGGTGATCAACCTCTCCCCGGAGAGCGAGCCTGACATTTACCGGACGACGCAGATGTTCGGCACCATTCTCGAGAACGTCGTACTCGACCCGACGACAAAACAGGTGAAATTCGACGATCAATCTATCACCGAGAACACGCGCGCTTCCTATCCGCTCAGCTACATCCCCAACAACGTGCCTGATGGCCGCGGTGGGCACCCGAGGAATGTCATCTTCCTCACTGCCGATGCATTTGGGGTTCTCCCTCCGATTGCGCGCCTCACCCCGGAACAGGCGATGTACTATTTCCTCTCCGGGTATACGGCAAAGGTCGCCGGCACCGAGCGTGGAGTGACCGAGCCACAGGCGACTTTCAGCGCCTGCTTCGGAGCTGTCTTTCTCGTCTGGCCGCCGACGAAGTACGCCGACATGCTCGGCGATCTGCTGAGGGAACACAAGTCGAAAGTCTGGCTTGTGAACACGGGGTGGAGCGGTGGCGCATACGGCGTCGGCAAGCGGATGAAGCTCAGCTACACACGCGCGATGGTCCGGGCCGCGCTATCCGGCTCCCTCGACGGTACGCCTGACGAGCTCGATCCTGTTTTTGGTCTCGCGGTACCGACGGCCGTTCCGGATGTTCCGCCATCGATCCTGAAAACCCGTGACACATGGAGCGATCCAGCCGCTTACGATGCGCAAGCGAAAAAGCTGGCCGGAATGTTTCGCGCGAACTTCGAGAGATTCAGCAGTGCGGGAGAAGCGATCAAAAACGCGGGTCCGAAGGAATAGCAGAGCCCGTCGCGCATGCGATTTGAAATTCTGCGCGACCCTCTCTGGAACAACATCCGTGTCGATGAGCTGACTCTCAGCCTCATCGACACGGATATTTTTCAGCGCCTGCGTTACGTCCGACAGCTTGGCCTCGCGTATCTCGTTTACCCGGGGGCGACTCACTCCCGCTTCGAGCACGCACTCGGCGCGTATCATTTGTCGCGTGGCGCACTCGCGCTGTTGGCTGAGGAGGACGGCAGCACTGGCAGCGCGACCGAAGAACAGACGGTGGTTCGCGCGGCAGCCCTCCTGCACGATGTCGGACACTACCCGTTTTCGCACGCCCTCGAAGAGATCGGCCAGCTCCACCACGAAGATGTTGCGAGGCCACTCATAACCTCGGGGACGATAGCCTCGATTCTGCGTCAGGCAATTGGTGCCGACGCGCCCGAACGTGTTTTCGAGCTCATCCGCGGCACGAGCTCCAGTCCCTTGCAGGGACTTATCTCCGGCTCCCTCGATCTCGACCAAATCGAGTATCTCAAGCGCGACGCATTCATGTGCGGCGTGCCATACGGCGAAATAGATGTTGACCGCCTCACCAACTCGATGGTGATTCTCAACGATCCCGACACCGGTAAGACTGTGCTTGGCGTCCACGAGAAGGGGCTTTCGGCGCTCGAGTCGCTGCTTTTCGCCAAATACCAGATGTACCGGAACGTGTACTGGCATCACGCGGTACGCAGCGCGACCGCGATGTACAAGAGGATGGTGGATGACGCGCTCCGAGGCGGAGCCGTGGACGCCGCGTTGCTCGTGTCGTATACCGACGAAGGGCTGCTGCACCGGCTCGAGCATGCGCACCCGTCTTCACTGCTCGACGCGCTGCGAAGCAGGCGCCTATACAAGCGCGCGCTCGAATGGCCCGCCAGCACACTGGGCGACGGGTTCGGCGAGTGGATCGCCACCGATCGTGAGCGAACGCGGCTGGCCGAGGACGAAATCGCGAATGACGCCGGGCTGGCACCGGGTGAGGCACTGCTCGACTTCCCCGCCAAAACTCAGATGTTGGGACTGGACATTCCCGTCCGCCGCCGCGATGGCAGGGTGGAACGGCTTACTGGTGGTGGCTGGCCGGGAACGATGAATCTCCCGGCACTGTCCGAAGATCTCTATCGCAGCGCGCGCTGGCTGCGAGTGTTTGTTGCCCGGCCGGCCGAAGTGTCGCCCGCTAGGGTCAGGGCGATCCTTGACGCAGCCGCGTGAGCCGGCTACGACAAGCAGGTTCTTTCTGCTGTATTACCCGGCGCGGAAGGTGACCGAGGTGGTCCCGCTGAAAACCACGGGCATGCTCAGCGTCGATTCCCGGTCGCGGCGGGAGAGGCGGCGCGACTCGGCTGCGTCAGTGCTTAAACGCTGATTCTTCCGAAGTCTTCGAACAGCTTGAGGGAAGCAGGGTTTGCGAGCGATTCGATATTGGCAACCGGCCGTCCATGAACCGACTCCCGCACCGCCAGCTCGCTGACCTTTCCACTGATTGTACGCGGAATCTCCGCAACCTGGACAATTTTTCTAGGAACGTGCAGCGGGCTGGTGTTTTCCCGGACCTGCTGGCGGATGCGATCTCTCAGCGGCCCATCCAGCGACACTCCCTCGGCAAGCCGGACAAAAAGCACTACCTCGATATCACCTGAAATCCCGCCCCTGATTTCCCTCCCGACCGCGACGCTTTCGAGTACCTCGGCAATCTGTTCGACCTGCCGGTAAATCTCGGCAGTACCAATTCGCACTCCGCCCGGATTGAGAGTCGCGTCGCTGCGGCCGTGGATGATCACCCCATTGCGATCGGTAAGCTCTGCCCAGTCGCCGTGTCGCCAGACGTTGGGATACTTCTCGAAATACGCGGCTTGATATTTCGCCCCGTCCGCGTCGTTCCAGAATGATACCGGCATGCTCGGAAATGGCCGGGTGCAGACGAGCTCGCCCGGCTCGTCGATGACTGGCCTGCCAGCCTCGTTGAATACATGCACGGCCATGCCAAGCCCCCGGGTCTGCAATTCGCCGCGGTACACGGGGGCTGTCGGATTGCCGCACGCAAAACATGAAACGATATCGGTACCGCCGCTGATACTCGCGAGGTGCACGTCCGCTTTCACCTTTTCGTAGACGTAGTCAAAACTCGCTGGAGAAAGCGGGCTTCCGGTCGACAGAATGGTCTTCAGCGCCGACAGGTCGAATTTTTCGGCCGGCGTATACCCGTGCTTTTGACACATTGCCAGATACTTTGCGCTGGTTCCGAAAACGGTGACTCCCTCGCTCGCCGCCAGCTCCCATAAACTGTCGGAGCGCGGCGAGAACGGGCCCCCGTCGTAAAGAACAATCGTCGATCCGACAGATAACGCGCTCACCAGCCAGTTCCACATCATCCAGCCACAGGTGGTGAAGTAAAACACACGGTCTGTCCGCCTGAGATCGGTATGCAGGACGAGCTCCTTCATGTGTTGAAGGAGAGTTCCGCCGGCGCCATGTAGCAGGCACTTCGGCAATCCCGTCGTGCCCGATGAATACAGGATGTACAGTGGATGATCGAACGGGAACCGCTCGAAGTCGACAGGGTCGGCAACGGCGGGCGCAAAGGCCTCCCAGGTGAGCGCGTTCGGAATCTCCAGCAAATCAGCCTGAGCACCGCTGGTCACTACCACCACCTGCTCGATAGCTGGAACTCTCCTCACCAGCTCGGCCACGCGGTCGAGCGTTGGAATGCGCTTCCCTGCGTAGCTGTACTCGGCGCCGCAGAACAAAACCTTTGGCTCGATCTGACTGAAGCGATCGAGAACCCCCTGCACTCCGAAATCAGGCGAGCATGCCGACCATACGGCGCCCAGCGAAACCGCGGCAAGCATCGCGATTACGGACTCCGGAATATTCGGCAGAAAGCCCGCGACCCTGTCACCCTCGCGCACTCCCGCCGACCTCAGTGCCGCTGCAACCCGCGCAACCTGCTCGTGCAACTCCGCGTACGAGATGACACGCTGGCGACCCTGCTCGTTCCAGGCCACGATCGCATCTCCGTCGTCCCTGAAACGAAGCAGATTCTCCGCGAAATTGAGCCGGGCCCCGACAAACCATCGCGGTCCAAGCGTGGCGTCCGGCGGGCCCATCCGGTCCAGCCCCACGACCACCTGATCCCACGGCGAGCCGTCGCCACGGTCCTCGGAGATCACTCCACAGAACTGCCACACCGCAGGCCAGAACTCTTCCGGATGCAGCACCGACCAGCTGTACAATTCTTCGAACGACAGCGGGGAGCCGTCACTGGCGTAACGCAGGAACTCGGTCATGCGCGCGCCTGCGACGCGATCTTCGGGTGGCGTCCAGATGGGTTCGATGATGCCGACTGCGCGCGCAGCGGCATCTCCTACCGGATCCTTCGCAGTCACTGAGGCAGCCGCCGTCTCGTGTGGTGCCGACTACCGTGCGGAGTGGAGCTCAGCTCGACGGTGGACTGAACTGCTCATGTTGAATATCCAGCCACGACTTGTGATAATCCGGATCCTCGATCGACATCGCCGCTTTCGCAACCTTCAGCGGACGGAAGCTGTCCATCATCACCGCCAGCTCTTCTGTGTATTTGGCTCCCACACTCGCCTCCGCGCGTCCTGGATGCGGGCCATGCGGAATGCCATCGGGATGATGCGTGATGCTGCCAAACTCGATGCCCTTCCGGCTCATGAACTCGCTCGATGCGTAATACAGCACTTCGTCCGAGTCGACGTTGCTGTGATTGTAGGGCGCCGGTACCGCTTCGGGGTGAAAGTCGTAGGGCCGCGGGCAGAATGAACAGACGACGAACCCGTCGCCCTGAAATGTCTGGTGAACCGGCGGCGGCTGGTGAACCCGGCCGACGATCGGCTCGAAGTCGCGGATGTTGAACGCCCAGGGGTAGAAATAACCGTCCCAGCCGACGACGTCGAACGGGTGATGATCGAGCACCAGCTCGTTGATTCCGTCGTATTGTTTTACGAGAAGTGGGAAGTCTCCCTTTTCGTCATGTGACCGCAGCTCTAGAGGGCGCCTGATATCGCGTTCGGAATACGGCGCCCCCTCGACCAGCTGTCCGAACTCATTGCGATACCGCTTCGGGGACCGCACATGACCCCGGCTTTCCATTACCAGGAGCTTGGTTTGCTCCGTGCTCACATCGATGCGGTAACGATGCAGGATCCCACGGTGGATTACCAGATAATCGCCTTCGCCATAAGGAAGGTCGCCGTACACTGACTCGAGCACGCCGGCGCCCTTGGCAACGTAGACAAGCTCGTCGGCCTGCGCATTACGATAAAAGTGCTCGTCCTGTTTGTCCGGCTCGACATACAGCATCGCAATGTCCTGATTGAACAACAGCGGCATCCGGTCGAGCGTCGCGCTTCCGCCGGGCTTTACACGCGACGTCAGGAAGTGGCGGTGATGAAGCGTCTGGTCAGGATCTGCCACGTACTTCATTTCGGTTACCCGGCGAACCGACTTGACGGTCGTCGGTGGGTAAACATGGTAGAGGAGCGACGATGTGCCCGTAAATCCCTCGTGGCCCATCAACTCCTCGGCGTAGAGTCCTCCGTCCGGCTTGCGGAACGCAATGTGCCGCTTCCGTGGTATCGACCCGAGCGTGTGATAGTGTGGCATCTCAGTTGTTCCTCAGTTGTATGTCGTCGGGCACGCGATCACAGATTTCCGCGGAGTGCCTGTTCGCGCTCAATCGCCTCGAACAACGCCTTGAAGTTGCCGGCACCAAAGCTCTTTGCGCCCTTTCGCTGGATTATCTCGTAAAAAACGGTTGGCCTGTCCTCGACCGGTTTCGTGAAAATCTGAAGCAGATATCCTTCGTCGTCCCGGTCAACGAGGACTCCCAGTTCGCGAAGCGGACCAATGTCCTCATCTATATGGCCGACACGGTCGAGCACGCTGTCGTAGTACGTCGCCGGCACACGCAGGAACTCGACACCCCGCGCCCGCAGCTGGGTCACAGTAGAGATGATGTCGTCGGTAGCGATGGCGATGTGCTGAACACCGGGGCCCTCATAAAATTCGAGATACTCGTCGATCTGAGATTTCTTCTTGCCTTCAGCCGGCTCATTCAGCGGAAACTTTATCCGCCCGTTACCATTTGCCACCACCTTCGACATCAGAGCCGAATACTCGGTCGAAATGGCCTTGTCGTCGAACGATATGAGCTGGGTGAATCCCAGCACATTGGCGTAATACCCTACCCATTGGTTCATCGCCCCTAGCTCGACGTTGCCGACACAGTGGTCGATGTACTTGAGTCCTACCTGCGCCGACTGACGTGGCGACTCCACTGCCACGTAACCGGGCATGAACAGACCGCGATAGTTGCGTCGCTCCACCAGGCTGTGAATGGTGTCACCGTAAGTGCGAATGGCGGCAATCACGATCTCGCCGTTCTCATCCTGCATTACCTCAGGCACCCGAACCGGCAACGCACCACGGTCGACGGCAAGCTTGAACGCCATTCGCGTATCGTCCACCCATAGGGCAATGTCCTTCACTCCATCGCCATGGCGGTGGACATGATCGGCGATCGGCCCTCCCGATTTTATGGACGTCGTCAGGACGATGCGCACCTTGTCCTGCTGTAGCAGGTAACTCGCTCTGTCGCGCACACCTGTCTCCGGCCCTCTGTAGGCGACGACATCGAAACCGAAGGCCCCGTGATAAAAATGACTGGCCTGCTTCGCGTTCCCTACGTAGAACTCCACGTAGTCGGTGCCATTGATGGGGAACGTGTCTGGGGCAGTTTCGGCGTCAGGAAGAGTAGCAGTTGCCATACGATGCTCCGACTCGAGGTGAGAAATGCCGGCTGACACGACGGCGCTATTGCGTGTTGCGAGTCCTATGCCCGTTTACCGGAGTCCCTGCCCCGCGCTTCGGCAAGCTTGCGGGCAATGCCCCTGTAGAATGCAGCATCGGCCGGTTTCTGCTGTTCGTCGAGGCCCATTGCTGCCAGTTCGAGAGCATACAGGATATTCCCGAGGTACAGTTCTGCGACCCCGGAAACGCAATCGGAAACTTCATTTGCCGCTTCATCAGCCATGCACCCGGCCCTGGGGGACCGGTGTGACGTCTCCTGTAACAAACCGAGTATCCGCAGTGATGACCTTCACCACGATGGCGGTAATGTTGTCGATGCCGCCATTGTTGTTCGCGTCGGAGATCATCGCTCTCACGATCCGCTCTGGTTCAGCGCGCGACTGAAGCAGCTGCTGGAGGCGGCGGTCTTCCACCATCCCGGTTAGCCCGTCACTGGCCAATAGAAAAACGTCGCCGACATGCGTTTCGCCGGTCAGTATGTCCGGCTCGATGTCGCTGCTCATCCCTATGCAGCACGTGATGACGTTGCTTTGAGGATGATGCCGGGCCTGCTCGGCAGTGATCAGACCTGCGTCGACCTGTTCCTGAACCAGCGAATGATCGCGCGTCAGCTGGCGCATCGCGCCATCGCGGACCAGGTAGATTCGCGAGTCGCCTACGTGCCCAATCAGATATCTCGAATCCGAGATAAGCAACGCCGATGCAGTGCTCCCCATCCCGGTCTTCTCGAGCTCACGTCTGGTTCGCTCGAAAACCTTGCGATTGGCCGACCGGAGCGTGTCGGATAACCGGGGGCCCGACCCCTCCGCCGCAAGATCATTGAGATCGGAGAGCTCGCTCGAGATGAAGTCGACGGCCATCTGGCTCGCCACTTCACCAGCGGCGTGGCCACCCATTCCATCGGCGACTATGAACAGGCCGCGATACTCATTTGCGCTTACGTAGAGGTTGTCCTCGTTCCCCTTTCGCAGTTTGCCCGTATCTGTTTGTGCTGAAACGGCCAGATGCACTAACGCGCACTCCCCGCCTGTGGCGGGCAAGAAGGAATCAAGGAATGATCTCGCTTGTAATTGGGTTTGAGTGAACCAAGTTACCGCAGAGCCTGGGGAAGCGGCAAGCGCAGAACCGCGCGCGGCGAGGCGCGGGCGATTTGCAACATCCGGGCTCACAACCCCGTATTGCTCTCCAGGGTTGCGGGACGCGCTATTGAGCGGTATGGTACCCACAGCGGGCACCAAGCCCTGGCGGTCTGGGAGTGGTACGCAGGTTGCACTTCCCTCAGTCTTGCAATCCAGATTTCTGATTGCCAACCACCCTTCGGAGGAGAAATGAGTATTCTCGCATGGATCGTTCTTGGTTTGATCGCCGGTGCGATCGCCAAGGCAGTTATGCCGGGCAACGACCCTGGCGGAATCATCGTCACGATGATCATCGGAATTGTCGGTGCCGTCATTGGCGGTTTCCTCGGCAGCACTTTGCTGGGCACGGGTCTTCAGGGATTCTCGTGGCAGAGTCTTCTGCTATCGATTGTCGGCGCCCTGATTCTCCTCTGGATCTACCGCATGACCACACGCGGCCGAAGCCGCGTTCCGTAACGCTTTTCGCTTCATAAGGGTGACGGAGGGTTAGCTTGCCGCTCTGGCTCTACTGGATTCTGCTTGGCCTGGTAGCTGGAACACTGGCCAAGTTCCTGGTGCCAGGGCGGGACCCTTCGGGCTGTATCATCACCATACTTCTTGGCATCATCGGGGCTTTCATCGGCGGCTTCGTCGGAACAAGGTTTGGATGGGGTGCAGTGAACGCCGGTACCTTCGATTTCAGATCGGTCGCCCTTGCGACTCTTGGCGCCATCGTCCTTCTCCTCATTGGGCGCCTCGTTCGGCGTATCTGACAAGGCACCAATTTGTACTTCCGGTTTGTTGTGTCGACCGGATTTGTCGCCGCTGCAACGTGCCGTATCGGCCCAACACTGTTAGCCCTGAACACGCGATAGATTGACAATGTGAAGGACAGCATAGTCATCCGCGGCGCCCGACAACACAATTTGAAGGGGTTCGATCTCGAAATCCCGAGACGCACACTCACCGTCATTACCGGCCCGTCCGGCTCGGGCAAGTCTTCCCTCGCATTCGACACCATCTACGCCGAAGGCCAGCGCCGATACGTCGAATCGCTTTCAGCCTACGCCAGGCAATTTCTGGAAAGGATGGAGAAACCCGATGTCGATTCGATCGACGGTCTCTCACCTGCCGTCGCCATCGAGCAGCGGAATCCAACGAGGACATCCCGCTCGACGGTCGGAACCGCCACGGAAATCTACGACTACCTGCGGTTGCTCTGGGCCCGCGTAGGACACACCCACTGTCAACTTTGCGGGGGCGAGCTTAAACCCGACACGGTTCAGTCAGTATCCGACACCGTGCTCAAACTTCCGGCGGGAACCAGGTTTCACGTAGCGTTCCCGCTCAGGATTTCGGCGCTGGTTACACACAAAGTGGTCGCCGAAAATCTGCGTGCACAGGGGTTCCTGAGGGTCAGCGTTGACAAGCGAGTGATACATCTCGATGATGTCGACGCTGAGCGCATCGATCTTGCCGCGTCTCCGGCGGTGCTGGTGGTAGTCGACCGGCTGGCCGTTTCTGATGTGGTCGCCGGCCGTCTGAGTGACGCGGTAGGCACGGCCTTCGCCGACGGAGATGGCGAGTGCGTCATAATTCTCGCGGATAACGACGAGCAGCTGCGCTTTACTGAACGGTTCGAGTGTCCTTACGACGGAACGCAGGCGCCCTCCCCCTCTCCGCAACTGTTCTCGTTCAACAATCCCCGCGGCGCATGCGAAAAGTGCAACGGGTTCGGCGCTACGCTTGAGTACGATCTGACACTCATCGTACCCGACCCGTCGCGCACTCTCCGCGATGGCGCCATCGATCCGTGGACAAAACCGCGGTATGACAACAAGCGCCGCGCCCTCGCCGATTATGCGCGCCGCGAAAAAATTCCGATGGACCGTGCCTGGCAGGATCTTTCTGAAGATCAGCATGAGTTTCTCCTCAATTCGAAGACGCGCGGTTACAAGGGAATCGTGCCCTTTCTGCACGAGCTCGAGGAAAAGAAGTACAAGCAGTACATCCGTATTTTTCTGCGGCAGTATCAGACGGCGCAGCCATGTGCGGTGTGCATGGGCTCGAAGCTCAAGCCAGCGGCATTGAACGTTCGTGTCGCCGACCGCACCATCGCCGAAGTTGCCGGAATGTCGATTGGTTCGTTGAGTGCCTGGCTCGATGCACTGTCGCTGTCGCAGTTCGAGCAACACATCGCCGACGCGATTCTGCGCGAAGCACGAGACCGCGTTCGTTTCCTCCGCGATGTGGGCCTCGATTATCTATCGCTCAACCGCGCGACACGGACACTGTCGGGCGGCGAGGCTCAGCGAATCGGTCTGGCCAACTCGCTCGGTTCGCAACTGGTCGATACGCTCTATGTCCTCGACGAACCCTCGATTGGATTGCATTCCCGGGACATGAGCCGACTACTCGGCCTGCTGCAGCGGCTCAGGGATGCTGGCAATACGGTACTCGTGGTCGAGCATGATCCTGCCGCAATCGAGGCAGCCGATTACATGGTGGAGCTTGGCCCGGGGAGCGGGGAGCATGGGGGCAGGATTGTTTTCTCCGGCCCCATTTCACGAATCAACGAGAGCCCGCTGACAGGTCAGTATCTCACGGGTGCAAAGGAGATCCCCCTGCCCGCCGAACGCAGAAGAACGGGCCCGCGGTGGATAACGCTCTCCGGGGCCACCGAGCATAACCTTCAGGACGTCAGCATCCGCGTGCCCCTCGGCGCACTCACGGTTGTCACGGGCGTATCGGGCTCTGGAAAAAGCACGCTCGTGCATGACGTGCTGTACCGCGCACTCGAAACCCATCTCAATGGTGGACACAGCGCCAAGCGGCACCTGGGCGAATCGGTGGGTGCGTTCTCGAGCATCACCGGCTGCGAGGGAATCGACGAGGTCGTGATGATCGACCAGAGCCCGATTGGCCGCTCGCCCCGGTCGAACCCGGTGACGTACATCAAGGCATTTGACCAGATCCGGTGCATCTTCGCCGACGCCCCGCTCGCCCGCCAGCGCAAGTATTTGCCTGGCACGTTCAGCTTCAACGTCGTGGGCGGCCGTTGCGAAGAGTGTGAAGGCGCAGGGTCGATCGAAGTCGAAATGGTTTTCATGGCCGACGTGCATGTACCCTGCGATGCATGTGGTGGAGCGAGGTACAAGCCGGAGGTTCTCGATGTCAAAGTCAGCGGGCGGAACATCGCCCAGGTGCTGGAGCTGACGGTCGATCAGGCAATCCGATTCTTCCCGCGTGAAGAAAAACTCGGTCAGGCGCTTTGGCAGCTCCAGCAGGTGGGGCTCGGTTATCTGCGACTTGGCCAGCCCGCCACAAATCTTTCCGGTGGCGAAGCCCAACGTGTGAAGATTGCGCGGGAGTTGTCTCTTTCGACGAGAAAGCGCGGGCGCAAACTATATATCATGGATGAGCCGACAACTGGCCTCCATCTCGATGACATCCGCAAGTTGGCGGAAGTGATCGACCGGCTGATCGATCAGGGCCACACGCTGCTGTTGATCGAGCACAACCTTGAAGTGATAAAGCTCGCCGACTGGGTAATCGACCTCGGCCCGGAAGGCGGCGTCGGCGGAGGTAAGCTGGTTGCAATGGGCCGGCCTGAAGCGGTCGCCGCTGTGCCCGAGTCGCACACCGGAAGGTGGCTTGCCCCCCTGTTGAAAAAAACCGCCCTCCCAGTGCCGGCCGAGGAGCGCCTGGCGCTGGCACGTTAGCGGTTCTGCTGGATCGCCTTGACGATCCGCGTGACCATTGCCCTGGGAGTCAGTCGAACCAGCTGGACCATCACTCTGTCGCGAACTGAAGGGATGGCGATTCTCTTTCCGCGCATCGTGGCTGCATAGCCATACCGGGCAACCTCGCTCGCGCTCGCCAGGCCCGCGTGCACGAAAAGCCTGGAGTTCGACATCCGCGCCGTGTCGGCAAAGTTGGTTGCCGTGGGGCCGGGACATAACGCAGTCACCGTTACTCCAGTGCCGCGCAGTTCCTCTGATAGCGCCTGTGAAAAACTGAGAACGTAGGCCTTTGTTGCATAGTAAACCGCCATCAGCGGGCCGGGCTGGAATGCTGCTGTGGATGCAACCTGCATTATTCCTCCTGCACGGCGCTCCAGCATTCCAGGGAGAAACAGCTTCGTCAGGTGAGTTAGAGCCGCGATATTGACCTGAATCATGTCGAGCTCCCGCTTGCCGTCGGTATTGCTGAATTCTCCTCCAAGACCGAAACCCGCATTGTTGATCAGGAAATCGATATGAATGGCTGAATTCCGGACCTCATCGAACAGCGCCGCCGGTGCATTCGGATCGGACAGATCGGCGACCATGACAGTTGCAGAAACGCCGTGCTGTGCCTCTAGCATTTTGGAGACGGTCTCGAGGGTCTCTCGATGGCGGGCCACGAGAATGAGATCGTGGCCGTGGATCGCGAATTGTCGCGCAAGCTCGAGTCCGATGCCCATTGAAGCGCCGGTCACGAGCGCAGTGGTTCTGTGCGGGGAGGGAGACAGGTCAGGCATGGCTTTGGTTGGTCACGAATGAATCTACTGAACTGGTGCGAAAACGCTGGCTGCGAGCGCACTCGCGGTTGATTTAGCTATCCTCGTACCCTAGTTTTCCGAGACCATTCCCGAGTAGCTCAGGTGGTAGAGCAGGTGACTGTTAATCACCGGGTCGGGGGTTCAAGTCCCTCCTCGGGAGCTCAGACGCGGCTCCAGTGAATATTGTCAGGACGGGCGCTTCCGTGAGGGAGCGCCCGTCTTTTGTTACTATCGACTGACTGGATTTACTGTGATCTTTCACCCGTTGCAAGTTGCTCAGCGAGCGCTCTCCCCCTTGTAGACCACGCCGCCTCTCATCACGAATGCCACCCGCTCCGTGCTCCGGATGTCACTGAGAGGGTCCCCCGGAACCGCCACAATATCAGCCAGTTTGCCGACAGCGAGCGACCCAACGCGCGCCTCCCACCCCAGAAGCCGGGCCGCATTCATCGCCCCCGTTTTGAGCGCGGCCAGCGGAGTCAGCCCGCCCCAGTCCACCATCAGCCAGAACTCGCGTGCATTCGTTCCATGAGGGATCACCCCAGCATCCGTTCCGAACGCAATCGGAACCCGATTGGCGGCAGCAAGCCGGATTCCTTTCCTCATCGCTGCCGCCGCGGCAATCGCCTTCTCCGCCCGAAGGCCCTTGAGAACGCCGTTGCGAGCAAAGCGATCAACAGCTTCGCCCGCCATCAGCGTCGGCACCAGATACGTGCCGCGCTGCGCCATCATCCTCGCCCCCTCGGCGTCGAGAAAAGACCCGTGCTCGATCGAGGCAACTCCAGCCCGCGTTGCTATCTTGATGCCCTCGGTCCCATGCGCATGCGCGGCAACCTTGCGTTCCAGCTTCCCGGCCTCATCCACCATCGCCTTCATCTCCTCGTACGTGTACTGCGTTGCACCGACCGCGTCTCCCTCGGACAGAACGCCTCCCGTCGCACAGGTCTTGATAACGTCCGCCCCGTACTTCACCTGGTATCTCACTGACGCCCGTACCTCTTCGGCGCCGTTGGCGACGCCTTCCTTTACTCCCATTTCCAGCAGCCCGGGCCGAAATCCGTTCTCATCACAATGGCCTCCGGTAATGCCAAGCGAATGTCCGGCGCTTTGCATCCGCGGCCCGGGTATCCGTCCGTCATCGATTGCCTGTCGCAAAGCGATATCATCGAAGTCACCCGACCCTACGACGCGAATCGTCGTAAAGCCCGCCATCAATGTCTTCTCGGCGTTCGCCACACCAATGATCGCGCCGTAAGAACGGTGATCCTTTACGACCGCCAGATCGGCCATCGGGTCGCCAAGCGTACGCCCGATGATGTGCGTGTGCGTGTCGATGAACCCCGGCAAAAGCGTGGCATCGCCCAGATTAATGACACGCGCTCCGGCCGGAATCCGTACGGATGCAGTCGTCCCGACAGCGACGATCCGGTCGCCCGTAACGACGATCACCGCGTTCGCAACCGGGCCGGCTCCAGTGCCGTCGATCATCCGCGCGGCACGGAGAACGGTTGTGGGCGCGGCTTGCTGCTGGCCTGAAGCGACGGATGTCGACGCGAGCACGACTGCGGTGGCCATTGTCAACAACACGCGGTGACGCCTGAACATTCGCGCAAGCTTCTCGATGTCGTCTCTGTACATGGGGCTCACTGGTAAAATTGTTGACTGGTTAACGCCGGACTAAGCAGACGGCGCTACAAACGCGGCGCCGCCCTGGGAAAATCAATCACCTGCCGGCTCGTGTCGCGAGACCCGATGCTCCGGTAAGCACACGAAGTGCCTGCGGAGAGCAGGAGATGTTCAGTGCGCGTGACGTCGCATGGTGAATCTCTCCATCGGCCTGGTAGGATGGAGGCTCGGTAAACCTGACCTCAAAGGCAGCAGATGTGCTGGTCGTCACTTCGCGGAAACTCCCGTGCGCTCCCCGGGAAGCCGCTGCCAGCAACGCAATCCTGCGGTGCACGGCAACATCCAGAATGGAAATCGCTTCGAGTTGGCCATCGACCACCGACGCACCTGGCGCGATCGTGAACGCGCCCCCGAAGCGTGGCGAGTTGGCGATCACGAGCATCATGTGCCTTCGAGCCGTACTGCCGGCTACTTCGATATCCAGCCCGCGGTAACGCATCAGGTTCTGCAGTGCCGCAGCAATGTACACGGCATTGCCACGCAGCCGCCTGGACCGTGCCACTCGCTCGATAACCGCAACGTCAAACCCGAATCCGCACGAATTGAGAAACCAGGTGTTCTCAATTCTCCCAGCGTCCACGCGAATCTCGGAATATTCCTTCGAGAGGCGGGCGATCTCCTGAATGCCTATGCGAGCTGTACCGAGGGTCTTGGCAAAGTCGTTGCCCGTCCCCGCCGGCAGGATTCCGATCCTGATGTCGCTTCCGTCAGAGAGAATCGCGTTTGCAATGTTGCTGCTCGTGCCGTCCCCGCCAACCGCCACAATCGTAGTGAATCCCGAGCGTATTGCCCGCGTCGCCAGGTCGCGCTCTTCGCCGGCCGAGCGCGTCACGAAAATGTCGCCTACTCCCACGCCGCTGAAAGCCGTACGCACCTGCGGCAGCATGCGCGCACCTCGCCTCCGGCCCGCCGCAGGGTTCAGGATTACACATACACGCTCAATCATCGAAGCGCCACCGAGTGCCGTTGCTAATCCCGCGAAGGTTCAGCCTGGTCAGGCAGCGATTCATCCTTCCAGGGCATTGCGGGCACGGCAGCCGGCAACGCGAATGGACCCGCCTTCAGCAGCGGCCAGACGCGCGCATTATCCGCATCCCTGAATGAGAAGATTGCCATCCCGGTAACCCCGCGACTGCGCGCGAGTCGCACCTGCTTGAGTATTTCGTTCGCACCTTTGCTGGCGTCGATTCCGATGTACATGTGCCGTCCTGTGTCCGCATCATCCCCCGCGAGGTGCTCATCGAGCATGCAGTTCCAGTCGATGCGGGCACACCGAACGCTCTTGATCTTCGAGTATGTCATCGGCACCAGCACATCCATATAACCATCTCGCGCCCAGGCCCGGCTGTCCTGCATCAGATCCTTCGCGCCCGACAAAGTGCGCCACTTCCAGATGTCGTCATAGATTCCCCATACCGCCGCCGACATCACGAGCTCCGGATCCACAGCTGTTACACTATCGTGGGTTTCGCGCACCATCTGATTCACAAGTCCGATGCGGAACTTGAGCCAGTCAGCGCGATTCAACGCCGGATCTCGCCCAAATCCGGCCCGGCTCGCCGAGTCGTGCGACCAGGCCGGGCCGGGGTAACGGATACGGTCGAGATGGATTCCATCGATTGCATATCGCCTGGCAATATCTGCAGCCACCGCCGCGAGCCTCGTGCGCACCTCAGGGTACGCCGGCGACAGCCAGACATACTCTTCGCTGTTCGGGCATGGCAGCCGCCTGCCGGTTCGGTCACTCATCACCCATTCGGGATGATCCAGCAGCACATGCCGCGGGTTACCGGAATCCGGCTGCGGAATCGCTCTGCATTGCCCTTCGATGCCTGCCGGCCGCGCGGTCAGTGCATTCAGGTATGCATGCACCTCAAGCCCGTGGCGGTGGCCTTCCCGGACCGCAACCTCAAGCGGATCGTAGGCCGGCGTCCCCCCGAGCCTGCCGCAGAGGAGAGTGGCGCACGGCTCAATAGACGATCTGTAATACGCGTCGCCGGCCGCGCGCGCCTGAAAGTAGATGATGTTGAAGTTCGCGCGCGCGGCTGTCTCCATGATACGGCCGATCTTCGCTTCCGAGTCATAGTCGAACCTCGTCACCCAGAGAGCTCGTGCCTCGCCCGCGGTCTGCTGAAAAATTTTGTCGGATTGCGCCGTCTGGGTGAGACGGGAGTTCACCTCCGGCGACGCACCTTCAGTCTTTGCCGCGCGAAGGTGCGCTGACTGCATTCCGAAAAGCAGCGGAAGAGAAACGGCAAGGATGTTGGGCGAAAGCTTCAAAGCCAGATCCCGGTGAAATTATGAAAAGCAGCCGCTGCACCTCCGCGGGTGTGGTGCAGCTATTCGAAACAACTATTATGGAGAATGCACTCGCCCCGAAGTCTTCTGGTCCTGGCGGCTATTTTCATCGTTGCCGGAACGATGCATTTCGTTGCCCCAATGAGTTACGCCGCCATCATGCCCTCATGGATTCCGTACCAGATCGAGCTGGTGTATGCCACAGGTGTCCTCGAGATGACGGGTGGCGCGGGGTTGCTGGTGCGGCCTGTTCGAAGATGGGCGGCCATTGGTCTTATACTCCTTCTCATCGCAGTGTTCCCCGCGAATGTGCAGATGCTGGTGGATGGATTGTCGAGCGCGGTTTCGCCGGTTCGGAAGGCACTTCTGTGGTTGCGACTTCCGCTCCAGCCGCTGCTTATTGTCTGGGTTTTCAGAAGCGCTCTAAGCCGACCTTCCTGACGAGCGTACTGAAACGCGCATCACGCCGCACAAGGTCCCATCGGCGGTCGGACAGCAGCAGGACCATGTATGCGCTCCGGGCCTCGTAAGCACGCTCGAGCCAGGCAAAGCCTGCGTCACGGTTGCCAAGCCGAAAATGCACAGCCGCAATCGCCTCTGCACCCACATAGCTGGTTGCTGACTTTTTCTCCAGCTGTTTCAGAATTGCGGCCGCAGCCTGTCGATTCCCGCGCGCCGCTTCCGCGCTTGAAATGGCCGAACGCATTCGATTCCCCATTTGGGGCGCTCGGCGGAATGCGTCGATTGCTTCGTTCACTTTACCCTGCTCGAGCAACGCATTTCCGAGACTGAGAAACGCATCGGCATAGTTCGGATTCAACTCAATGGCGCGTTTCGATTCGCGTATTGCCAGGTCGTACTCGCCCCGGCTCGTATGCATCAGCGCAACTGACACGGTACGCCCGGCGGAGAGCGGCTCCAGAGATTGGGCCTTCCGAATAACGACCATCGCCGAGTCGAATCTTCCAGCCGCCTTTAAAAGATTGCCGTAGTATCTGTATGCGTAAACCCCATTTGGCTCGAGCCGGATTGCCTCCTTGAGCTCGCGCGACGCAGCATTGAAGTCCCAGTCGAACCACAGGTGCACAGCACCGAGTGCCGCCCTTGCCTCGGCCAGTGTCGAGTCACTGCGGATTGCGCGACCGGCAGCCAGCTTCGCGGTTGGGTATGCATCGCGCGGAGCAACGAAGTCATCGGCCAGTGCAATCCAGGCAAAGGCAACGCCGGCCCACGCCCGTGAATAATCCGGATCCTTCTCGAGCGCCTGCCGATAAAACTCGAGGCCCTTCCTGATATCCGGCTCCGAATTCCGATTTACAAGGAAGCGACCCTTGTGGAAGAGATCATTGGCTTCAATCTCGTCGGTACCGCGTTGGGAAAGCCGGACTTCGTCCATACGCGTCAGTTCGAGCTGCAAGGCATCGACGACCGCGCGCGAAATCGAGTCCTGTACAGCGAAAACATCTTTGATTGTCCGCTCATAGCTCTGTCCCCAGATGCTGAGCCCGTCGACTGCGTTGGTGAGCTGCACCTGGACGCGAAGACGATTACCGTCGCGGCGAACGGTGCCTTCGAGCAACGTGCCGACGTTCAGTTTCCGGCCGATCTCGCGTGCGTCTCCCTTTACACCTTTGAAAGCGAAAGCCGACGTGCGCGAAGCGACGCGAAGTCCCGGCATCCGGCTCAACGCGCTCGACAGCTCGTCGGTCATTCCATCCGAAAAATATTCGTCTTCGGCCGCACCCCTGACGTTCACCAGAGGAAGAACCGCAATCGATTTCCGGTCACGGGCAATCGCGGCGGGCGTGACAACCGCCTCAACCGTATCCTTCCCGGCGACAATGACGGCGTTCGACCTTGCGCGCGCCGAGCCAAATGCAGCGATGGCGATAAGAATCGCTGCGACGACATACCGCCGCCGTATAGTGATGAAGCGGGGCCGCGACGGTGACTGCTGCCCGTCAATGTCGGTGACATCCAAACCCACACCCTGTGGATGAGGCATTACCGGTGCTGTTGCCAGGGGAGTGACCCGCGGTTCGGAAACAACCGACATACTGTCCAGACGCGCGATCAGATCGACGGCGGTTTGCGGACGATCGGCTGGCTGTTTCGCGAGGCACTCCATCACGAGTTCCGACAACCGCGGAGACAGGCTCGCACGCTTCAGCGAAATCGGTATCGGCGTTTCTGTAACGTGCGCCGCCAGCATTGCCTGCGGTGAGCGCGCGGCGAAGGGCGGCTTTCCGCTCAGCATCTCATACGCCATCGCGCCGAACGAGTAGATATCCGCGCGATGATCTGTGTGAGGATCGGCTGTTGCCTGCTCGGGCGCGATGTACGCGGGTGTGCCGAGTGCCATGCCAAGCGAAGTGAGGCCACTGACGTTCGACTCGGATGTCGATGCGGATAGTGCCTTTGCGACACCGAAGTCGGTCACCATTGCCGCACCGCCAGAGAGCAGAACATTGTCGGGCTTGATGTCGCGATGCACCACCGAGTGCGAGTGTGCGAAAGCCAGTGCGGACGCAACTTCACGCAGTATTCGCAGAGCCTCGGCAAGGGGCAGGCCCTCATGCCCCGACATGCGTTCGCGCAGTGATTCGCCATCCATGAATGGCATCACGTAGAACTGAAGGTCAGCGCTCCCACCGGCCGAGAGGATCGGTACGATGTGCGCGTGCTGAAGCCGCGCGAGAAACTGTATTTCCCTCCTGAACCGCTCGACCTTGACGCCCGCCGCCAGGTCCGGAGGCAGGACCTTGATGACGACTTTGCGGCTCAGCGAAGTATCGGTCGCGACAAAGACGCGCGACATTCCGCCGCCCTGCAACTCCTGGTCGAGTACGTATGCAGTGCCCAGAACCGACTGCAGCCGTTCGCGCAAATCCATGGATTGCATTGCCCCCGTCTATCGCCGGTGGTTCGAAAGCCGGCGATGACCTGCATCAGTCAGTGTACGCGCAGACGGAACGGCGCGCCAGACTTAAGGGGCAGCTCTGACGATGCGATAGACGCGGCCATTGGCCGATACGATGTACAGCTCGCCCGACGAATCCTCACCAAACGACGTTACAGATCCGACGTCGCCCATATTCCACTCGCGTCTGTCGAGCACCGAACCGCCGGCGTAGCGAAAGCTGCGTACCCATCCAGCACAGAAATCAGAGTAGAAATATTGGCCGTCGATCTCAGGTATGAGAGTGCCACGGTAGATGAAACCACCGGTGACCGAACACGCTCCGCCTGTATGATCATACTCGAGCGCAGGAAGCTCGAGGCCCTGGCGGTTGCAACTGGCAGCATTGTAGCAGGCCGATCCTTCCATGACATTCCATCCATAGTTCACGCCAGGGCGGCTGGAAGGAACCACGTCGACTTCCTCGAGCCGCCCCTGCCCGACGTCCGCGACGTAAAGAAGCGATGCCTGGCGATCGAACGCGAACCGCCACGGGTTGCGGAGCCCGATTGCCCATATCTCGCCTCGCGCGCCGGGCTGGCCAACAAACGGGTTGTCAGGTGGAATTGCGTAAGGGTCACCGCGATCGATGTCGATTCTGAGCATTGCGCCGAGCAATGCGTTCCTGTTTTGCCCATTGCCGAATGGATCGCCGGCACCGCCACCGTCGCCCATCCCGATGTAGAGCATACCGTCGGGACCGAACAGGTTCAGACCACCGTTGTGATTGGCTGCGGGCTGGGCGATCTCGAGTATGAGCTTTGACGACGAGGCACTGACGACATCAGGATTCGTCGAGACGGTAAATCGCTCGATTCGCGTGTTACCGGAAAGATTGGTGAAGTTGACGAAGAGATGGCCATTGCTTCGGTACTGGGGGTGGAACGCGACACTGAGCAGACCTCGCTCCCCACCGCTGGACACCCGGCTCGTGATATCGAGAAAAGGGGTTGCCACCAGCTGACCGTTTCTGACAATCCGGATCCGGCCAGGCTGTTCGACGATGAATACCCGCGAGTCGCCCGATGTCGCTGTGAGGTAAACCGGATTCACGAGACCACGCACGACTTCCTCGGCGCGCAGCACAACCGTCGCCGCGGGTGGCGCGACCATTTCGGAGCTGGAACTGCAGGAGGCGGCGGCAAAAGCCATTGCGATCAGCAGGGAGCGCCTGCCGAAACCACGGCCTGGTGGAGTGTGCGCGTAATCCTCTGCGCGTGATGAATCGTTCGTTGCCACGAGGGGCTGCCTGTTGACGGTCATTGGTCTCTCACTTTTGCAAACATCTCCAGCGTTGACGTGCGCGCAGTCGCGTGGTCCACAATCGGCTGAGGGTAATCGACGCCGATGACGACGCCGGCCGTACGCTGCTCGGCCTCGCTCATTTTCCATGGTTCATGAATCGACTTGTCGTCGCACCCGGCCAGCTCGGGCACATATTTGCGAATGAACTTTCCGTCAGCGTCAAACTTCCGGGACTGGAGCACAGGGTTGAAAATCCGGAACCATGGCTGCGCGTCGTTGCCCGTGGAAGCCGACCATTGCCAGCCGCCGTTATTTGCGGCGAGATCGAAATCATTGAGCTCGTCAGCGAAGTAGCGTTCTCCCCACCGCCAGTCCACATGCAGATCCTTGACGAGGAATGACGCAGTCACCATCCGCAATCGGTTGTGCATGTAGCCCGAGTGGTTGAGTTGGCGCATTGCTGCGTCAACGAGCGGATAGCCGGTGCGGCCTTTACACCATGCGTCGAAGTGATCCCTGCGATTGGGAAATTCAAGGGCGTCGAATTCCGGCCGGAAGGCGTTGCCGACCACGTGCGGGAAATGAAACAATATGCTGAAATAGAAATCGCGCCAGGTGAGCTCACTCAGCCAGGTCTGCGCGCCCTCGCTGCCCTCCGTGAGCGCTGCCTTCGCCAGCGTGCGGACCGATATCGTTCCGAATCGCAGATGAACCGAGAGGTACGATACCCCCGGACGTCCAGGATAATTGCGAGCTTCCCCGTAATCGCTCATTCGTGGCTCGAATTGAGCGAAGGTGGCCGCCGCTCCCCTTTCGCCCGGCTTGAAACCCAGGGACAACAGGTTGGTGGTCTCGAATCCCAGACTCTCGAGGTTTGGCAGCGGAGGCGCGTCGGACGATCCAGCGAAACGGCCTCGAGGCAATCGCGATTCGTGCGGCCCGAGATCCACCATCGGCAGTTCCTTCAACCATGTCTTCCTGTAGCCGTTGAATACCGTAAACGGGCGCCCTTCGCGCGACATCAACTCATCCCTCTCGAAAATCACCTGGTCCTTGTACGTCCGGAAAGCAATCCCGCTGTTTCGCAAAGCCTCTTCGACGACAGCGTCGCGCAGAATGGCCGCGGGCTCATAATCGTTGTTGGCGTATACGCAATCGACGCCAAGTCGGGCGGCAAGAGCGGGAATCTCTTCACTGGCTCGCCCATGAAGAACAACGAGGCCTCCACCAGCATCCTCGAGCGCAGTCGCAAGTTCAGAAACACTGTGCCAGATAAATTCGACCCGCCGGTCATTTCGGCGTGGCAGCTCGTCGAGGATCTCGGTGTCGTATACGAACACGCAGTAGACGCGTTCGCTCGCCGAGAGGGCCGCAGCAAGTGCGGCGTTATCCGAAAGGCGGAGGTCGCGGCGAAACCAGTGCAGCGCAGTATTGGTCATCCTCCTGTAAAGCTAGCGGAGCGCCGAGTGTCATTCCTCCAGCGATGGCTCGTAACCCCCGTCACCACCGGGGGCGAGATGCCGGTTGGCATGCAGAACCCGGGCGCAGGTATTCCAGCGCAACAGCGAATCATCGTTCCCCTCAGGTCTTATCGCCTCGGCTTTCTCATACAAATCCATGGCTTCCCGCAGCAGCTCGTAAGCCATGGAACCCGAGCCCATTCCTCCCTGTGCGAGCAGGACCTGGCCACGCCGCTCGGAAATCATTCCCGAGTAATACGTCCGCTGATAGTCGTCGCGAATTCGGGCGAGGAATTCTCTTGCCCGCTTCATACCGGATTGAGCCACACCGCCCTGTACATCGGTCAGCGCCAACACGAGCATCGTCAGCACCTGCTGATTGTCGGGATCCACTTCGAGTATGTCCAGGCAGATACTCTCGGCGGCCCACGACTGATTCAGCAGACGGTAACGCTCGGCCTTTTGAATTGCGCGCGGAATGGCATCCCGCGAGATGGGCTTCAGCTCGAACATTGACTAGTCGTCTCGCGCCAGCTTTCGCCGGAACAGCCGCACCAGGGCGCTCAGCGGATCGTAGTGATCGTCCACCACTCGCTCCTTGAGCGGAATGATCGCATTGTCGGTGATGGCGATGTTTTCAGGGCAGACCTTGGTGCAGCATTTAGTGATGTTACAGTAGCCAATCCCGTGCGCCTCCTTGAGCTCAGCGGTGCGGACGACTGTATCAAGCGGATGCATCTCGAGCGCCGCAACGTAGGTGAGGAACCGGGGACCAATGAATGAATCATGCTTGCTGTGGTCCCGAAGCACATGGCACACATCCTGGCACAGGAAGCACTCTATGCATTTCCGGAATTCCTGCACCCGGTCCACGTCCGCCTGCGCCATTCGCCAGGTGCCATCGGCGGCATCGGGGGGGCGCGGTTTGAATTTCGCGATGCGCTTTTTCACTTCGAAATTCCACGACACGTCCGTCACCAGGTCACGGAGCGGAGGAAATGCGCGCATCGGTTCCACTGTCACCGGTTGCTCCAGATCCAGATCATTGAGCCGCGTCATGCACATCAACCGCGGCATCCCGTTCACCTCGGCTGAACATGATCCACACTTGCCCGCTTTGCAGTTCCATCGCACGGCAAGGTCGTTTGCGCTTTCGGCCTGAATCTGATGAATCGCGTCAAGCACAACCATACCTTCCGATATCTGCGTCTCATAATCTTCGAACCTGCCGCCGCTCGAGTCGCCGCGCCACACGCGAAAGCGTGCCTGGCGAGTCTGGCTGCCGGCGCTCGAGTCGCTCCGCCTGGCGGCGCGCTGCCCGCTCTCGACGATATCGCGCGAAACCGACGTCGGTGCCGTCACGCTACTTGTTCTCCTCGATAATCTGCTTCAGGTCGTCCCGCATTTCGGGAATCGGTTCGCGTGAGATACGCATCGACCCATCGTTATTTCTGTGCACCAGGATGTTGAATCCGGCAAACGCAGGATCCTTTTCCGGGTAGTCGTTCCTGAAGTGCCCCCCGCGGCTTTCCTTGCGCTCGAGCGCCGAGAGAGTCACCGCCTCGGAAACCGCGAGCAGATTGGAGAGATCGAGCGCAGTGTGCCAGCCCGGGTTGTAGTCGCGGTTGCCGTTGACCTGAACCCTGGCCGCGCGCTCGGCCAGCCTGGTTATGCTTTCCAGCGCGCTATTCATCTCGCTCTCAGTGCGCACGATGCCGACATGCTCCTGCATCATCTCCTGCAGCTCCTGCTGCACCTGATACGGGCCTTCGGAGGCCGCGCCGTTTCCGGTTCGGCCAAATGGTTCGAGTGCCTGCTGAACCGTGTCCTCCACTGAAGCGGCGTCTATGTTCCCGGCAACGTTGTCCGACGCGTACCGGGCCGCGTACTCACCGGCGCGCTTGCCAAAGACGATCAGATCGGACAGCGAGTTGCCCCCGAGGCGGTTTGCGCCGTGAAGTCCGGCCGCTGATTCGCCTGCCGCAAAGAGTCCCGGCACGGTGGACATCTGCGTATCACCATCGACCCTGATTCCGCCCATTACGTAATGGGTCGTCGGCCCAACTTCCATCGGCTCCGATGTAATATCGATGTCCGCCAGCTGCTTGAACTGGTGATACATGCTCGGCAGTTTTTTCCGGATGTGTGCGGGTGCGTCGGTGATCTTTGATTTTATCCAGGAGATGTCGAGAAATACCCCGCCATGAGGGCTGCCGCGTCCCTCCCTTACTTCCCGTACAATACAGCGAGCGACATGATCGCGCGTCAGCAACTCCGGCGGCCGGCGCGCATTCTTGTCACCCTGCACGTAGCGCCAGCCTTCCTCCTCACTATCCGCGGTCTGCGAGCGATAGTTCTCTGGAATATCGTCGAACATGAACCGGCGCCCGTCCTTGTTCACGAGAATCCCGCCTTCTCCGCGTACGCCTTCGGTAACCAGAATCCCCCGCACGCTTGGCGGCCACACCATGCCTGTCGGATGAAACTGCACGAACTCCATGTCCTGGAGCGCAGCGCCCGCCTGGAACGCAAGCGACTGGCCGTCGCCTGTGTACTCCCAGCTGTTGCTCGTGATATGAAACGCCCTGCCGATTCCCCCGGTGGCAAGGACGACCGCTGGCGCGTGGAACACACGGAATCGTCCCCGGTCGCGATCGTACGCAAGAGCGCCTGCAATGCGGTCGCCATCCTTGAGGAGTGAGATGACCGTGCATTCCATGTGAACGTCGATACCGAGGTGGACGGCGTGGTCCTGAAGTGTTCGGATCATCTCGAGTCCGGTGCGGTCTCCCACGTGCGCCAGTCGCGGGTACTTGTGACCCCCGAAATTGCGCTGAAGAATCCGCCCGTCGGTGGTGCGGTCGAAGACTGCTCCCCACGCTTCGAGCTCGTTGACGCGCGCAGGAGCTTCCTTCGCATGAAGCTCCGCCATCCGCCAGTTGTTGAGATACTGGCCTCCACGCATGGTGTCGGCGAAGTGCACCCGCCAGTTGTCCCGGTCATCGACGTTTGCCAGCGCGGCGGCAACTCCACCCTCGGCCATTACCGTATGCGCTTTGCCCAGCAGCGATTTGCAGACAAGTCCTACTCTTACACCCGCGGCGGCAGCGGCAATTGCGGCGCGCAGTCCCGCGCCCCCGGCGCCGACGATGAGCACATCGTGCTGGTGAGTGTCATACCGCCCCACCTAGAACAACCTCCAGTCCTGCCAGATGCCCATCGACAGCATGCGGATGTACAAATCGCAGAACGCGACCATCACGAGACTGCACCACGCCCAGTTCATGTGCCCGCGATTGAGACAGCTCGCGCAATCATATGCTTTTTTTCTTACCGGCGCGGAAGAAAGCCGATCGCGATAACCTCCGACGAGATGCCTCAATGAGTGACACCCCAGTGTGTAGCCGCCCAGTAAAACGACATTAGCCGTGAGAAGCAGTGTGCCGAGTCCGACGCCAAAACGCGATGCGCCGGTGGCCGCATCGGTGAACCACATCGACTTCCACGCATCGTGGCCAAGGAACACGATGAACACGAGCGCGAAGTAGAGGAAGTAGCGGTGAACGTTCTGGATGATAAGTGGAAAAGACGACTCGCCGCGATATCCCTTGCGGGGCTCGCCGACACTGCAGCTTGGCGGGTCTGACCAGAATGCCTTGTAGTAGGCGCCGCGGTAGTAGTAGCAGGTGAAGCGGAATCCGGCGGGAAACGGCAGTATCAGGAGCGCGGGCGAAAACGGGAGCAGTGCCGGCCACCACCCCGGCTTGGGACCGAACCAGCTCGCTGGTGAGTCACCGAAGATCAGCGGCGAATAAAACGGGGACAGGTAATTGCCGACTTCGTAGTGCGCGTTCTGGAACGCCGCCCACGTCGCGTAACCGAGGAATCCCGACAGAACGACAAATACGACGACAGGCTGGATCCACCAGGCATCGCGGCGAGCGGTCTCGCCCCAACCGCGACGCCTGATCTGAACTACTTCTGCACCCACGGCCTACTTCTTTTCGTTCTGCGTCTTGTCGGCGACGTACAGCTCGAGGTAGCCGCACTCGTCACATACGAATGGCATCACCACCAGCCCCGAAGCCGAGTTGATGGTGCCTTCTGTAGCGGTGCCCTCGACATTCGCGAGTGCCTTGAAGGTACCAGTGCGATTCATTCGGCTGCCTGGATGATTGACGCAGTAGCGCTTCCCGTCCTTTATCGGCATGCGGCGTTTCCTTTTTTGGAAGAGTGAGTGGTGCGGCTAATGTAGACGGGAGATCACAGCAGAGCCAGCGCAGGAAGGAAAAAGAAAAGCCGCCTTCCGGCGGCCGTTGTTATTGCGCATTCGACTGCTCACACTTGTCCAACCTGCGTGCTCGCCGCTATCACCTCGCCGGTGGGATCAGCCGGCGGCAGCAGTAGGAACCGTCCCGAAACGTCGCTCGCGCGCATAAAAATCCTCGACAGCCGCGAGCAGGTCAACAGGAGAGAACTCGGGCCACATCCGCCGTGTAAAATGGAGCTCGGCGTAGGCACATTCCCAAAGCAGAAAATCGCTGAGACGCTGTTCGCCGCCGGTGCGAATCAGAAGGTCGACATCACGTGACCCCCCTGCCCCATGATCTACGTGAGCAAGGAGTTCCGCGAATTCGGCTCGCTCCTGGTCTGGGCTGCCAGGCATGCGGGCAGCAAGCAGGCGAGCACTCCGCAAAATGGCGTCCCGTGAGGAGTAATCGACAGCAATGCGCAGGTCCAGAGTGCGTCCCGCTCGAGTCGCCTGCTCGGCGTTCACGATTGCCCTCAGCAGCTCCGCCGGAATTCGATCGCGCCTTCCGATGATGCGCATCCTGACACCGTTGGTCACGCATCGCGCAACTTCAGAAATGAGGTATCTTCGAAAGAGCCGCATGAGCAGTGCGACCTCTCTTGAAGGACGCCGCCAGTTGTCCGCGGAGAAAGCATAGAGGGTAAGCGCCCCGATTCCGCAACCGGGCGCCGCTTCGACGATCTTTCGAACAGTTCGTGCCCCAGCTATATGCCCGGCCGTGCGCAACTGGCCACGCCCAGTTGCCCAGCGACCGTTGCCGTCCATGATGATAGCTACGTGAATTCCACGGGGCGTTTGTCCAGTCATCCCTGTCTCGTTGTCGCCTAACGATCCCGCGTGACGCGGATCAGGGCTTCCATGTGATCGAGGTACCGTTCGAGTGCCCGACGGCCGGCCTGGGTCAGCCGGTATTGTGTCTTCGGCATTCGCCCCTCGAACGATTTTGTGCACGCAATGTATTCCGCTTCTTCCAGCTTTCGGGCATGCACGCTGAGATTTCCATCAGTGGTACCCATCAGCTTCTTGAGGTCACTGAAGCTGAGCGAATCGTTCACCGCCAGCGCGCTGACGATTCCGAGCCGCATCCTTTCGTGAATGAGTCGGTCGAGATCGAGCGCCGTGTTATTCGCAGCGCGGCGTGACACACCGCCCCTCATGTGGTTCGGCGGCCGAGTGGTATCGTCCTGCGCGACACTATGCTTAGCCACCATGCCTCCGGGCAATGGGAAGGCCGAATCCGATATGCAGTCCGCCGAACGCCGCCCCGAGAATCCACATCTGCCATGACAAAGGCGCAAACAGGGCGACCGCGCCGGCGGCCATGAAGCACAATCCCATGACAGGGACGATTTTCACCGAAAAAGCTCCACCGGCAACGACCGCTGTTCCGTAAAGCAATAGCCAGACACCGGGGATTGCTTCAAGAAATCCGGCGCGATAGAGAACCAGCGTCAGAAGCGCGCCAACGAGCATGGGCGGAGAAAAACTGAGAACGAACTTGCGGCCCGGACCCGACAACAAAGGCATGCGTGCCGCCCGCGCCTTTCGCACCATCGCCCATAGCATGATCACAGGGGGCATGAAAGAAGACGCGAGCCAGACATTCAGTGCGGCTAACTGGGCTGGTTCGCGACCGGCAATGACTGCTACAATGATGGCCAGCAATCCGATTGCCACCATTCCCCATCCCGAGACCGCCGTGAACGAGCCGGCTGCCTCCATTGTATCTCGAATGAATGCAAGGTTATCCATCGCGCGGTGGTGAAGCGCGGGGGGGTCCTGGTGCGGGGGAGGCCGCAACGGCCGGACTGATGTCATTTGCGTATCATATGCTCAGACCTGCATCCGTGTCAAGTACTTTGCCGTTCAAAGTCCGGATCAGGTCCGGATCCGGCTCATCGCGGAGAGATCGGTCCCGGAAGCGGGTCACTGGCGGGAAAGCTTTGCTCCACCATCCGGTCGAGCCGGCGTTCGTCGATCGCCGATGCAAGCAACGCGATCAGGTTGGCGCAGAAAGCCGGTAAATCCTCTGCCCGCCGGCTGGTCAGAAGTTTCTGATCCACCTGCGCCTGCTTGTCGACCCAGACTCCCCCCGCGGCCCGGATCTCATCGGCCAGATCCGCGTGCGATGTGAGTGTCCGTCCCTTCACTGCCCCGGCTTCTACCAGCAGGCGCGGCGCATGACAAATCGCTGCGACTGGTTTGTCCGCTTCCATGAATCCCCGCACGAAATCAACTGCACCGGCATTGGCCCTCAACGCCTCGGTACTGCGCTGACCCCCGGGAATCACGAGCGCATCGAAATCACCTGCGCGGACGTCAGTCACTACCCGGTCCACCACAAATGTGTCGGCTTTCTCTCCATTGATGAAACCTTGAACCTCAGCCGCCTTCAACGACACCAGCGACGCTTCCGCCCTGGCCTCCTTGAGCGCCTGCCACGGAGCCGTCAATTCAACCTGCTCAACACCATCAGTCGCCAGCACAGCGACCTTCCGACCTGTAAGATCCCCGGCCATCCCCACTCCCGGCTGTTATTGAACCTGTGACTCGTTCTGTGAAGTCAGAAAACGTGCCATATTGAGCCATGACCCTCGTTGACCTCTACGGCCACGAAGACCTTCGTAATCAGTTATCCCGCAGCGCCAACGCCGGGTGCCTGCCTGCGAGCCTTCTGCTGCAGGGGCCTCGCGGAATCGGCAAGCAGCGACTCGCCTTATGGCTGGCGCAACTGATAATCTGCGACAATCCCCCGCGGCCATGCGGAAGCTGCCAGAACTGCCAGTATACTCGCAATCTCACACATCCGGATCTCCACTGGTACTTCCCCCGTCCCCGGCTCAAGGACGCCGACCCTGACGTCTCCGATGTCCAGGAGGACATCCATGAGGCGATCCTTGCGCGGGTGAAGACAGGAGGATTGTACACTGCCCCGCCCGGCAATCACGGGATCTACGTCGCCACTGTTCGGGCGATTCTACAGCGGGCGTCTCTGACGCCAGCGATGGCACGACGAAAAGTCTTCATTATCGGTGACGCCGAGAGGATGGTTTCGCAGGAAGGCGCCGATCAGGCGGCCAACGCATTTCTCAAGTTGCTCGAGGAGCCACAAACGAATACGACGATCATCCTTACATCCAGTGAGCCAGGCTCCCTTCTCCCAACGATCCGATCGAGAGTAATACCGGTTCGCGTGCCGCTTCTGGCGGAAGCCGCTGCGCGCGCATTCCTGTCCAATCCCGAGGTGAAAAAAGCGCTGGACACAGCCGGCCATCCCAGCTCAGTCGAGCATCGAATCCAACTCGCTGCCGGCGCACCGGGAACCTTGCTCGGCGATGAGGCACGTGCATCCGCCATGAAAGCAGCACGGGCCTTCATCGATGCCGCCGTTTCGCCACGAAGGTCGGCACTCCACGCCACTACGCTTTCGGTTGGCTCATCGGGCGCGCGCGGTGCTTATACCGACATTCTCGACGCGCTGGTCGTAGCGCTCGGCGAACGTATGCGCCGCGCAATGCTCGATGACGATCAACCGGCGGCGCTGGGTGCAGCCCGCGCCAGCGATGCCGTCGGGCGCGCCAGAATCCGCGCTGCCGGGAACGTCAATCCAATGCTCATCACCTCCCGGCTCCTCCGCGAGATAGCTTCAGAGCTACAGTGAGCGATTTGACACACGCAGACAAAACTGGTCGCGCGCGACTGGTGGACATCAGTGATAAGCCCGAGACCGTTCGCGTCGCGAGGGCCGCAGGAGCAATTCGTATGAGCCCGGCGACGCTCGATGCAATCCGCAATAATCAAATGGCCAAAGGCGATGTCCTTTCGGTGGCACGCATCGCGGGAATCATGGGCGCGAAAAGAACATCGGATACCATCCCGCTGTGCCACCCGATCGCCCTCACCGACATCGGGCTCGACTTCGCCTTCGACGATACCCTGCCTGGTATCCGGGTCGAAACCCGCGCCGCAACCATCGGCAGGACGGGCGTCGAGATGGAAGCGCTCGTCGCAACTACGGCGGCCCTGCTCACCATCTACGACATGGCGAAGGCAATCGACCGCGGAATGGAGATCACCGGTATCGCCTTGAGCGAGAAAAGTGGCGGCCGTTCCGGCACTTGGCGCCGGGCCGAGCTTCAGCCCTGACTGCCCTATGCTATTCGCGGCCCTTCCAGCCCGGCCGCAGCATCGTCAACGCGGCCTGCATAAACCTGGAGAGTTTCGCCGCTGGTTCGTTCGGGAAGAACGTAAGCACGGTTCTCCGGATCGGTTGACGACGGCATGTTTACCATCGGGTCGCCTCCCCTCCAAATGACCGCGGCCTCGAATCTCTCGACGGCGCTCATCAGGTCGGCAAGGACTGCCGAGTCTTCGTCCGAGTCGACATCGAGTCCCTTCTGTGCGAGCCGGCCCGCGATCTCTGTCGCTGCGTCCTGTCTGTCCTCCCTCCGGTGCGGGTCGAGCATTTCGCTCCGCTGCTCGGAGCTTTCTGGCGGCAGCTGCATCTGGTTTTCTCCCGTTGTTGTGTGAAAGGCTCAGATGCAAATCGCGTGACTTCGCGCTGATCCACTTGCAGCCAATCGGTCCCGACCGCTAGATAGTGCCATGACACGCCGCCCCCGACCCCAGGAACTGTGACCTTCATCATCCGCCTTTTCTTCGCTTCTGCACTTCTGTTTCCAGTCTTTGCCGGAATGAATCCGTTGTGGAGTCAGACTGCTTCTCCGGGTCAGCGGCCAGATATTGCCCCAGCGGCTTACGACACGTCGGCTTTCGCGGCACTCCGATGGCGCGAGATCGGGCCGTTCAGAGGCGGACGCTCCGTCGCGGTGGCCGGATCGCGGGCGAGACCGCACGAATACTATGCCGGAACCACCGGCGGCGGCGTGTTCAAGACTGTCGACGGCGGCATGACATGGGCGCCGGTCACCGACAAATTCTTCGGTGGAACCGTCGGAGCGCTCGCGGTGAGCGAATCCAATCCCGACATCGTTTACGCAGGCACAGGCGAAACACCAATCCGCGGCAACGTTTCGCATGGTGATGGAGTTTTCAAGTCGATCGACGCCGGCAAGACCTGGACTTCCGTCGGCCTTGGCGACACACGTCAGATCGGTCGCGTCCGCATCCATCCCACGAACCCGGATATTGCCTACGTTGCCGCTCTCGGGCACGTGTGGGGTCCAAACCCCGAACGCGGAGTTTTCAAGACTGTCAACGGCGGGAAAACCTGGGGCCGACTGCTTTTTCGGGGAGACTCGGCCGGGGCGGTCGACCTCATCCTCGATCCCTCGAACGCCAACATCCTGTACGCCACTTTCTGGCACGCGCATCGGACGCCATGGAAACTCGTGTCCGGTGGCTCCGGCAGCGGCATCTTCAAATCGGTCGACGCTGGGCTGACCTGGAAGGACATCAGCCGCAACGCCGGCCTTCCTGCCGGCGTGCTCGGCAAAATTGCCATCACTGTATCACCCGCCCGGCCAGGACGGCTCTGGGCATTGATCGAAGCCGACTCCGGTGGCGTGTATCGCTCCGAGAACGCAGGCGCAACGTGGGCGCGGATAAACTCTGACCGCAGTCTTCGTCAGCGCGCCTGGTACTACACGCGGATCTACGCAGACCCGAAGGATACAGCTACCGTCTACGCGCTCAACGTCGGAATGCATCGGTCGACCGACGGCGGTAAGACCTTTCGTCCCATCTCAGTGCCCCACAGCGACAATCATGACCTGTGGATTGCGCCGGATGACGCATCGCGGATGATCAACGCCAATGACGGAGGAGCGAACGTCTCGTTCAACGGCGGCCGTACGTGGACTGCGCAGGACCAGGCGACAGCGCAGTTCTACCACGTGACAACTACAAATCATTTTCCCTATCAGGTCTGTGGGGCCCAGCAGGACAATTCAACGCTCTGTGGTCCAAGCCGCGCGAACGGCGGCATCGACATTTCGGACTGGTATGAAGTGGGCGGAGGCGAGAGTGGGTACATAGCGGTTCGGCCAGACGATCCGAACATCGTCTACGCGGGTTCCTACGGCGGATATCTGTCGCGATATGACCACCGCACGGGTTTCGAGCGCAACATCAATCCATGGCCCGACAATCCGATGGGCCACGACGCTGCAGACGCGAAGTATCGTTTTCAGTGGACTTTCCCTATCGTACTCTCACCGCATGATCCCAAGACGATGTATATCGGGAGCAGCGTGGTGTTCAGATCCACCAACGAAGGGCAGACCTTTACGCCGATGAGCCGCGACCTCACGCGAAACGATCCGAAGACACTTGGGCCGTCCGGTGGCCCGATCACGAAAGACCAGACCTCGGTGGAGTATTACGGCACCGTGTTCACGATTGCCGAGTCGCCGGGGACAAAAGGTATTATCTGGGCGGGATCTGATGATGGGCTTGTTCATGTTACCCGCGACAACGGTCGAAGCTGGAAGAATGTCACGCCTGCAGGAATACCTGAGTGGAGCCGCATCTCGATGATCGAGGCGTCACGCTACGCTCCCGGCAAGGCTTACGTGGCCGCGAATCATTTTCAGATGGACGACATGCGGCCGTACATCTACGCGACGGACGATTACGGCGCGACGTGGCGTCTGGTTGTAGGCGGCATCAACGCGACTGAATTCGTACGGGTCGTGCGGGAAGACCCGGTACGCCGGGGATTGTTGTACGCGGGAACCGAGCGAGGGGTGTGGGTGAGTTTCAACGATGGTGTCTCATGGCAATCGCTCCGTAAGAATCTGCCGATAGTCCCTGTCCACGACATCGCCGTAAAAGAGGGTGATCTGGTCGCCGGTACCCACGGACGGTCGTTCTGGATCATGGACGACCTCTCGGCGTTGCGGCAGATGAGTCCCGAAATCACACGCAGCGCGGCTCATCTCTTCAAGCCGCGAGATGCCTACCGGGCTACGTTCGGCGGCGGCGGCGGTACCGGTGCTGCCGGCGGCCAGCCGTCGGGTCAGAATCCGGCATCCGGGGCAGTGGTCTATTACTGGCTCAGGAATGCCAATCAGCCCGTGACACTCGACTTCATGGATTCCCGGGGCGCAGTAATCAGAACATTTACAAGCGCGCAGGATCCGGTCGTTGCGCGCGACTCCGTTCGTGCGGACAGTGTTCGAGTCGCGCGCGCAGACAGCCTCAAACGCGCCGGTGTCAAGGCGGATTCATCGATCCGCGCGGAGTTACGAAGTGAGGATGGTTCGGACGATGGTCCGCGCCGCACACCTGTGCCTCCGAGGGTCCCCAACAAGGCGGGGCTCAACAGCTTTGCGTGGAACCTCAGACACCCTGACGCATCCACTTTTGAAAACATGATTCTCTGGGCTGGGGGAACGCAGGGCCCGGTTACAGTGCCTGGTACATATTCCGTCCGAATGCGGGCGGGCGGCGCACCGCAGACTCGCACTTTCCGGCTCATGAAAGATCCGCGGTCGACTGCAAGCCAGGCTGAGCTCGACGAGCAGTTCGCATTCCTGCTCGCCATCCGAAACCGTACCAGCGAAGCAAACGACGCGGTCAAAAAGATTCGCAGCATCAAGGCACAAGTGACGGATCGCAGCGCGAAAATACCGACGGCACAGTCGGCCGCCTTCAGACAGTCATCATCGGTACTCGTGAGCCAGCTTTCTGATGCGGAGTCGCAGATTTATCAGGTCCGAAACCAGTCGGGGCAGGACCCGCTCAACTATCCCATCAGACTTAACAACAAGATCGCCGCGCTTGCCGGCGTTGCCTCGAGCTCGGACGCTCGGCCTACCGATCAGACGCTGGAAGTGTTCCGGAATCTTTCGGCACAGCTCGACGTTCAACTGGGGCGGGTTGCTTCCGCCATGAGGCTGCTGCCGGCCGTCAACGGCCTGTTGCAGTCTGCGGGGCTGGCCGCGATTGTACCGACTACCACTGAAATCAGGGGAACGTCAACGCGATGATGGGGGGCGAAGCGGGAGCTGCGCCGACGGCCGAAATTACGGAAAACTGCCCGCTGGCTGCAACGCTTGCGCGTCGGATGCGGGAAGACAGTATCGATCTGACGCGGCGATGGCTCGATCGCATCGTTGCGCGGGTTCAGGGGGACCCTAACCGGATATTTCCGACTGATCAGCTGCTCGACCACGTGCCGCTGCTGATTCATGGAATAGCTGCATTCATCGAGAATCCCGACAGTATCGTCATCACGGATGCACCGGTAATCGCCAAGGCGCGTGAGCTCGGCGAACTTCGCTACAACCAGAAGTTCGATGAATACGAAGTGTTGAAAGAATATGAGCTGTTCGGCGGAATTCTGTTTGCGTTCATGGGTCGGATTGTGGACGACATCGAAGAGCCCTGCAGCAGGAGCGAGCTGCTCAACTGCGCGCACCGTCTCTACCTCGCTGTGGCTCTCATCCAGCAGGCGACGCTCACCCGTTATCTCACGCTCGTGCGCGAGCGGCTCCATGAACGGGAGAATCGCCTTCGTGGCTTCAACAGAACCTTGTCGCACGAGTTGAAGAACAGGCTCGGCGCGATTACCGGTGCGGCGGCGGTGCTGGAGCTTCCTTCGCTGAGCGCCGACGAGAAGGAGCGGCTGACCGCAGTGATCGGCCGTAACGTGCTGGGGATGCAGGCTGTGCTTGACAACCTCATGGAGCTGAGTCAGCTCGACGCGGATGTGCGACAGCAGCGGCACATCACGCTGCCACGTGCCGCGGCCGAGGTTGCGCGACAGCTTCGCGACAACGCGCAGGCGAGGAACGTCGAGGTGCGGATTTCGAGCAGCTTACCGGAGGTGGAGGTCAACGCCGCGGCGGTGGAGCTGTGCCTGACGAATCTCGTAGCGAATGCGATCAAATATTCCGACATGTCAAAACCGGAACGATGGGTCGAGGTCGGCGCGCGGCGGACGGTCGACGCTGGAGGCGTAAGCGGTGCCGACAGCGAGTCAGCAGTTGTGGTCGAAGTTCGCGACAACGGCTTGGGCGTGCCGGAAGCGAAGCGTGCGCGTCTGTTCGAGAGGTTTTTTCGTGCCCACGACGATGCCAGAACAGGCGCCGACGGGACCGGATTGGGACTGAGCATCGTGCGCGACACCGCTCAGTCGCTTGGCGGCACGGCCTGGGCCGAGTTTCCGGAGGAAGGGAGTGTCTTTGCATTCACTCTTCCCGCCCGGCGCGCCCGGGACGCCATTGCGCTGGAAGCCGCCCGCGACGCAACAGGGAGCGACAGCTAGCTTACGACGACGTGAATCCCCGGACGACTAGCGGACGACTTTGTCGAACCGCGCCGGATCGTCCAGCGAGTAGCTGAAGTGCCACCACTCCTTGTCGTAATTCTCGAAGCCCTGTCGCTCCATCGCCCGCTTCAGCAGCTGACGATTGCGAGCTACATGCCCGCGCGCGTTGGCGGTGTGAGCGGCGTATGAGAAAAGGTCGTAACGAGTCCCCATATCGACATCGGTTCCTGATGCGGTATTCACGAGTGTGACGTCGACGGCTGCGCCGAGGTTGTGACGGCTTCGGCTTGCGATATAGCCATCCCGCAGTAGGTCCGGCCGGTTGGTGCGCTGCGTCCAATCCACCATCGCTTCGCTTGCACGAACGGGACGATAGGCGTCGAACACCCTGAGAGTGTAACCTTGCGATTTCAGATCCGCGTTCACCAGCGCCAGCGCGGTGGCCGCTTCAGCGCGAAGATACGCCCGGTTGCCCTCGTACCCGGGTAGCACTGCGCCCGTAAAATTGTTTGTGGTCGCGTACCGCAGATCGACGACGAGAGTACTGTCGAGACGCTGCACATCGACCAGCAGAGAGTCGGCGGCAGCATCGTCAAGGGTGGGCAGCTCGACGGTATTCACCGGCGTGGCCGTGGGCTGGCGGAACGGTATGCACCCGGAAAGCAGTATCACGCTCGCCAGCAGTCGGCAGGATCTTCGAGTCATTGCGCTGAAGTAATTGGCGGGTAGTTCGTCATGCCAGTGCTTGCAGGAAGTCTGGATGAATGCGCCACTCCCGCGTAATCAGGACGCGCCCCGACTGCGCATCCGAATCCAGTCAACCAACCAGATCCGTTGTCATTCTTCCTCGATGATCGCGAAACGGTAGAGGCTTGGAATGAACAAGGCGACGACTCCCAGCCCTAGCGTCCGGGTGATACTGAACCGCCGGGTTTCGATCGCACGGACGCGCGGAAGCGACAGGGCCGTACGTCCGATGCCGACTGTATTCCCGGTAACTCTCATTCCGACAATGCTGTCACTTTGCACCTGGGCATTGTTCAGCACCACCCAGCGCCTGTCGTCCATCGTTATCGCGACTCTGTTGTTGCCTGCCTGCTCGATCACCGTCGGCGCGGGGCGGTTGTCCACTTTCCAGGCCTGGCACCCGCTGGGGAGGACGACCGCGGCGATCACCGTCAAACTGCGCAGGCTACAAATCACTGCCAACATCACTGACCTCTCTGATGGCCTTTCGGCCGGTATTCAAATGTATGAAGCGCCTCGCAGCAAGCGGGGCGCCCTTCTTATGACGATCGAACTGGCAGAACGCAACCCTCATCTCACTCTGGCGAGTGCGGCAACGATCAGGGCAGCCCACTGGGGGCCGAGGTACCCGCGGTCGGTGTCGTCGTATGACTCCGAAAGTGAATGGGATCCCATACCTTTTCCGCCGCCATCGATAGTTATCGCTGCAATCCCCATGCTGATCGGAAGATTGGCGTCCGTGCTGCTCGCGCTGGTTGGCTCGCCAAATCCAAGCGCTTTGCCTGCCGCGAGCGCGGCACGGACGATGGGAGCTCCATCCGACTGCGCGCCGGTAGGCCTGATTCCAATCGTATCGATCTTCATCGTGATTCTCGGATGCCGCCCCGGCCAACGGGCATTTTCACTGGTCAGCGCCGCGCGAAGCGCCTTCTGGATGCTGGCATCGACGCGGTCGAGCTCAGCGACTGACTCCGAGCGCATGTCCACGTCCATGGTGCCTACCGGGGAGATCGTGTTGACAGACGTACCACCCGCCACAATTCCGACACTGAACGTCGTCTTCGGCGAGGCCGGCACCTTGATTTCCGAGATTCCGGCGATGGCTCGCCCAAGAGCATGGATCGGATTGGGCATTCCGAATGCCCCGTAGCTGTGACCGCCGGGACCCTGGTAGGTAACGCGATACCGGTGACTTCCCACGGCTCTGCTGGTCACTCCGAGCCCCGTTCCATCCACGGAAATGAAAAAGTCGATTTTACCTGGAAATTCCTTCAGCAGCAGATGACGGGTGCCACGAAGGTTTCCCTCGCCCTCCTCGCCTACATTTCCCACGAAATAAATTGTCCCTTCGGTTCTCACCTTCGCCACGTTCAGCGATTTTGCCACCTGCAGCAGAACGGCGAGCCCGCGGCAATCGTCCCCGATTCCCGGGCCTTTCATGACTGTGCCCGTGCGGGTAACGGCAACGTTGGTTCCTTCCGGAAACACCGTGTCGAGGTGGCCCATGATCATTACCGTCGGACCCTTGCCAATACCCGGCCGTTCGGCAATCACGTTGCCTTCGCTGTCGATTCTGACGCTCTTGAAGCCGAGATTCTCGAATCTCTTGCGATACTCAACTGCCCTGACTGCTTCCTTGAACGGGGGCGCCGGTATCTCGCAAATCGATTGCTGTTGATCCAGCGTCCACGCATTGTCGGCTTTGATCGCCGCCAGGGCAGCCATCACCGAGGTATTGCGGTGCGGGATCGCAATCTCCTGAGCCTGGGCGGAGACTGCCGCAAGGGTAAGCGTCACGAGGACAATGGAAAGCGATTTCATATGTTTGAGGTTAGAGATTGGCATCGGCCACATGCCTTACTCGATGCCCTGGAGAGAGTTCATACTAGAGACAGCGATTGAGAAATGACCCGGGTGGGTCTCGAACCCACGACCTACGAATTAAAAGTCCGTTGCTCTACCAGCTGAGCTACCGGGTCAGGTGAATACTGCGAGGGAAATTTACGCGATAGACAATGCCGCCCGCCACGCGCGCGGCTATTGGCGATTCTGTTCAAACCCGCGTCCGCGGCGCGATACTGCACGCAATGCGGGCACACGAACAGCAGCACTTCGACAATATCTCTCAGCATTATCAGAAGTCTGCGGAATCGTGGCAGATGATTTTACGAGCAGGCAGGGCAACAGCTGGACCCGCTGGTCAGGGGCCGTCTGGTAGTCGACGTAGGAAACGGTGGGCGCTTCGCCTACGATACCTCGTTGCCGGCTCGTGTCATTGCCGTCGATGTCGCTCCACAGATGATGGACGCAATCACCGATCCCCGGATCCAGAAGATCGTTGATGATGCGCGCGACTTGAACAAGTTTCCCGATGGCTCGATCGATGTTCTTGTTTTCAGCCTGGTGATGCACCACATCAATGGCGCGAACCTGGCTGAATCGCGTGCTACCCTGAGCCAGAATCTTGCAAGCGCACACAGAAAGCTCGAACCCGGCGGGCAGCTGGTCGGGCTCTGAAACGTTACGCGTAGCCAACGCGCAGGCATAGCGGCCACTCCACGGTTTGCCGGGTCTCCGGAGGCCCCCAGCGTTTTGCCAGTGCTGCCTCAACTGGCAGAACAGGATCAACGCCCCGGGCCGCGACGTATGCAGCCGTCGCCGACCATGTCCGTAGATAGCCGCAAAGTTCGGAAAGGGTCCATCGGCACGTCAATGTGAACGACGGTACAGTCACTTCCCGGAATGGAAATGGCACGGTCGAGTACTGGTCGAGGAGAATCATCCGTTCCGGCAACCAGTAGTCTTCTACTGTCCCGCGATTGTAGGCGTGCACGATGGAGTTCAGAGCCGGATGATCCAGCACCGGGTCGCCATATCCCCATACCGCGAGCGCACCACCAGGAGCGACAATGCGACGAACCTCCTGGTAGAACTGTTCCAGATCAAACCAGTGTAAGGCCTGGGCCACGGTGATGAGATCGATCGATCCGGCCTTCAGCGGCAGCTCCTGGGCGCGGGCTGCCACGTAAGCAACGTCGCCTTCGCGGACTGCATGCCGCAACTGGCTCCGGCTGGCGTCGATAGCGATAACCCGCCCGAAATGCCGGTTAAGGCCGATCGCAGCTTGCCCGCTTCCCGTTGCGCAGTCGCAAACGACATTGTTGCGGGACGTAAGGCCAGCGAGATACTCGAAAAGAGATTCCGGATAGCCAGGCCTGTATGCCGCGTAAAGCGCTGCTCTCGCTGAGAAGTGATCCTCGAAAGTCACTTCACACGCGCCGGGTACGTAAAGCTATGTTCCCGAAGAACCCTGGCTGACCAGAGGCTGGTACTCAGGGTGTTTCTCGATGTACGCAGCGATGAACTCGCATTGCGGTACAACGCTGACTTTCTCCCGCGACGCAAACTCGAGCGCCTCCCGGGCCAACGCGTTGCCAATACCACGGCCCTCATGTTGTGTGGGCACGCTGGTGTGGTTGAAAGTCATTCGGTCTCCATCGCGCACATAACTGGCAACAGCCAGGTCACCGCCAATATTCGCCTCGAATCTGCTCTTGCTCTCGTTATGCTTGACTGCCGGAGTCGTGTCGGCTTCGTCTGTCACTTGTCACTCTGAGGTGTGGGTGCTCGCCGTCTTCAGCGAAAGCCGGGCCAGAGGTCAGAAGTTCTGGTTCGCGCCGTCGAATCGGGTGTTGACGACGTTATTCAGCACAGAGCCGAATGTGTAGCTGAAACCTCCGCTGAGGAAATAGCGGTATGAAGTTGCCAGCTGGCGCTGCCGGAGGAGAATATCTTCATCGGTGAGGTCGCCCTTGACCAGATACAGCTGGTCTCGAACGAGCGCAGCACTCGTGAACAGATTGACGCTCAGGCCCTTGAACACTCGTATGTCAAGGCTGTTGAAAAGCACCAGACGGCGCTTGCTGAAATCGTCCAGATAGTTGGCTGCTTCGAGCGACGTGCTCACCGAGCCCCATGGCTGCTTAAGCCCGAGCGATGCGGTCAATGACTGGTCGGGGCGCACCTCCGACAGCTTGTCGAAAATGGTCGTGTCTTCGTAGGTAAATGAGTTGATCCCCGCCGTGTACAGGAACGTCAGCTGTCGGCGAGTCGATTCCGAATACGGGAAAACATTGTACTCCAGCGCAGGCGCGAAGCGCGCGGCAAGCCGCTGGTTGAGAAAGGTCGATGAGCTGGCGGACGCACGTTGCCCCGCCGACCAGTGGGGACCAAGGCTCTTGACGATGAGTTCACTCAGTCCGTAGGAATGCGAGTAGTTGGAAAATCGCGTACCGTTGCTGAAGGTGAATTTCCCCTCGCTGTAGTTTCCAAAAAGCGATGCGTTCAGCTTCCACGCCTCGGTGGTCCGGTTCGCGGATGTCGATCCGTTGAGATTTGTGAAACGCTGGGATTTTTCGCCGTTGAGAAACGCGTTGGCTCGTGTCCTGAAAACCCAGAAATTCCACGGATCGCTTGCCACCTGCGCGGCTGGCCTGGCCGTCGAGGCCGCCACGGGGAGAAGCGTTACCTGGAGCCGTTCACCGAGCGGAGATCGGGCCACATAACGCACGAGGCCAAGCTTAATACTTCTTGCCAGCGCCCTCCTGATTTCATCCTCCGTCGCCTCCTGAGCCGTCGAAACCTGGAGCGTATCGGTCCCGCCCGCCAGTTGCTTCTGGCCGATGAAATTCAGCGTGAAGGCATTGCCACCGCTGCCGGTTCGCTGTCGGGTAATAAAGACATTCAGCGCGGCGTCCTGGCGGTCACGCACGTAGTCGACGAAGGGAATCTCGGTGCGAAAGAAATCAAAATCGCATCCATCGTACTGGCAGTCGATATAGACCCGGAGCTGACCCCGGTCGGCCTCTGGTTGTTGAGCTGCGAGACCAGACGAGCCACCCGCCAAAGCCAACGCGAGCGCGCACGCTGCCAGCAAACGTCGAATCAATTGAATACCGGGAAACGAGAAGAATGCGACTCCACGTCGCACAAATTATCCCCGGAGCATCGTGCGTGTTGATTAAGATTTCGTAATGCAGTTACTCCGGCTGGTTGCGGCTGGCACCGCGCTGAATCCTGATATTGCCGCTGAAGGTTTTGGCAGCGACGCTTGAACGTCCATTCCCGATCGTGAATTCGAACTTGCTGTCATTCGAGGCGCGCGACTGATTCGCGCCGAACGTGACAGGAAAGTCGCTATCCACGTTTCCGCTGAAAGTCTCGAGCCTCACCGTCGCACCCGCATTGGCGGGAAGGCTCAGCGTAAGACTTCCTGAGTGAGATGAAAAATCGTAGCTGCCGGCCGGGTCGAACGATCCACCGTAGCTCACCCGCCCGCTCACCGACTCTGCGCGGACCGACTTGGATCTGGCCTCAGTGATGCGGATTTGCCCGCTCACGGTCTCACCCACGATCTCTCCCGAAACCGCCGCCATACCGAGCTGCCCACTCACAGTCTCGGCCCTGACATCGCCGACAACTCTGGCGACGTCGAGACTGCCCGAAACACTCTCGACCGTCACCTTGCGCGATGCATCCGCAACAGTAATGGAACCGCTCACGGTTTCCACTTTCACCTCTCCCTTCACGCCTCTAACAGATACCGGTGCCGAAAGTGCCTCGACGACGACGCGCGTCCCTTGAGGAACAGTGATGTCGAACTCAGCGCCATCGTTCCGCCGGCTCCGGGGCCGGTAGCGCGCGCCCGTACCTCCATGATGCTCGACTCTCAACCTCACCCGAGTCGAGCTGGCGTCGAACTCCAGAACATTGTCGCCACCGCTTACTGCACGGACTCTGACCCGTGACCCGCTGCCACCGATGATGTTCACCTTGCCCGACAGCAGAGAGACGTCCACCGTGCCCTGGCTGCTCAATGTCACGACGGTATCGATCTGCGTGAGGTATCGCTCATTCTGAGCTTCCGCCACGCGAGCGCTCAGGCAAAGGATTGCTGAGGCGATCACAGCCTTCAACGATGATTGCATTGCATGTGTCAACTGTGAATCCGGCTACGATCGCGACGGCAACAGCGCGGCCGTACGAAGCAGCTCGACTTTTTTCTCGAGCACATTGTTCAACTGCTCACTGAGGAAACCGCTCGCTGGATCGCCGGCAAGTGCGGCACGCGCCTGTCGCACCGCAGCGTCGATCAGTTTCAGGTTGTCCTCCACAACGGCCACGGTCGCCGGGTCCAGCTGCGTTCTCCTTTCCACGAGGGCAGACTGCAACCGCCGTATTTCGCCGTCATATGGAAGCTCGGTCGCATTGCTGGAACTTGCGAACACACCTCCCTTATCTGAACGCGGCGCGACCGCCGGCGGCGATGCCGCGAGCCGCCCTGCATCTTCAGGCTCTGCGGAGCTCGCATCCTCAATGGTTGCCGCGACCTGATTATCAACCGCTCCTGCGGTGGCTGGACCGCCCTCGCCGAGCGACCGGGACGTAGCGAGGTAGGTCACTGCAGAAGTCGATGCGACCAGCAGCATCGCTGCAGCGGCCAGCCAACTGCGCGAGACCGCGCGGATCGATGGCTTCGGCTGAATACTGACCACCGGTGACTGGATCCGCGATTCGATTCCAGTCCAGAGGTCCCGCGATGGGGTGAGGCCGGGCATCGAAACCGCGTCTTCCCTGATGCTTTCGATGTCGCGAATCAGGGATCCACACGGCAGGCAGACTGAAGCGTGAGCATCCACCACAGATCGCTGTGCCCCGTCGAGCGTCCCTTCGAAGTACTCGGCGAGCCTCGCCTCGATATCCGCGCATTTGCCAGGCTGGTGATTCATCGTGAAAGTGCCTCCCTTAAAAGCATCCGCGCCCGATGAAGCTGCGCCTTGCTGCCGCCCGATGTTATCCCGCATAACTTTGCGATCTCCTCGTGCTTGTACCCTTCGACGTCGTGAAGCACGAAAATCTGTCTTGCTCCCGGCGGTAGTCCCGCTATCGCCGCTGAGAGGTCCATCCTGTCCCCATAACCCGGAGAAAAAGCAGGAGTCACGCCGAAACCCGATCCACCAGTTTCAATATCATCGTCAACGAGCCGCATTCTGTCGCGCCCTTCCTGCTTTCGGTCAGTGAGCACGATGTTCACGGCGATCCTGTGAATCCATGTCGAGAACGCAGCCTCACCTCTGAACTGCGGCAATTTTTCCCAGCTCCTTACGAAGACATCCTGCGTTAGCTCTTCGCCTCTGATCCTGCTCCCGCACATGCGTGTGCAGAGCGTAAATACCCTGCTCACATGCAGATGGTAGAGTCGCTCGAAGGCGCGCCTGTCCCCGCTGGCAGCCAATGCCACGTCTTTGGAGTCATCAACGGGCGCAGATGACTCCACCATCAGAGCAGATGCCAACCTTGTCTCGCCACTCGTTTGTAAGAATTCAGATCGCCGTGAGGACCGGATGGTTTGAACGGCCGCCCAATTATCTGCGGCGAATAGCCAGTGGCCCGTTCGTGGTCTCGGCTCTTACGGTTGCCCCGCCAGCACCCAGATCCGCTGAAACGTGACGGCTGATCCGGCCTGATACGGTAATTGGAAAGCCGACGCTCAGCGGTCCGTTTGTCGTTCCCGCCTCGAGGTGCGCCGAGTACCCGTCAGGAATGCTGAGGGTCAGCGGCCCGTTTGTGGTACGCGCGTCCAAGCCCGAACCGTCCCAGCGATTGCCCGATAGCGAAATGCTCAAGGGGCCGTTGGTTGTACGGGCGTGGACAGATCCACCCAGATCTCTCAGCGTGAGCGGACCATTGTGCGTCTCGACATTCAGATCGCCACGGACATCGGCAACAGAGACAGGGCCATTCCGGGTTTCCACCCTGAGATTGGATCGGCGCGGCACAGATGCGATAAACGACGCTGACCATGATTCATCGCCATCTGATCTCGGGCCGGTCGCGCTGATGCTGGCACCGTTTACCGTAATCCGCACCTGGCTGGCGATGGCTCTTGCGTCGGCATCCGAGCGCGCCTGCGCGCGGATGCGCGTCGTTACGGCGATGCTGTCCCGGTCCCACCCGGTAACAGAAACTCCGCCGTTGCGAAGCCCTTCCATTCTTACTGTCCCGCCAGGCGCCCGTACCCGCATTTCCCGAACTTCGCAATGCGTTGCACGCCGGTCATTCCACCGGTTGTCACGACACTGGCGAATCCACGCCGCATCATCGTTCTGCCCTTCTGCGCGGACTGCCGGCGTTATGGCGGCGATGACGATCAGGGCACGTACCAGCAATTTCGCGTTCGGCATTGTCCGGCGGGGTTATGGGTGATGGCGGTCTGACATCGCCAATCCCCATAACGTTTGAATCCCCCGAAAAGTTGCTGTGCGTTACCGAGCTACGGGGCAGTCAACTCGAACGTGGCCACATAGCTGCCTGCAGGTATGGGCGAACCCGCGCGAGGCACCGGACTGAGGCTCGTTAGTCGCAGTACAAATCCGGAGAGTGAAGCGGAACGCGGCTCGACCCCAGTGTTGACGACGATTTCCCTGTCAGCCTGTCCCTCCGTCAGCAATGTCAGCACAACCTTTGCGCTGCCTGCCCAGACGCATTGGACGTCCGCCGGACACCTCGAGTCATCCTTGACCAATCGAAAGACTATACGCGATGCCGTTCCTTCGATCCGCGCCGCCGCGCCCACGGCAAGTTGAAAATCGCGACCGGGCTGTACGCTCGCTCCGGAAACGTTCCCGGTCGTAGCGAGCGGCTGGGACGGACTGCTGCATGCAGCGGCCAGAAGCAGGCCCAGTACTGCAACACGACGAACCTTTTGAATTGGATCCTCCTGGATCGTGCGAGGGTCACGACGCTCCACAGTACCTGCTTACTCTCTGCGAGTCAAACGCTCGACAGCACTCTCCGGATCTCGGCCACCCTGCTGCGTACCCCGTCCATATCATCCGCCGTGACAGTGATATGCCCGAGCTTGCGCCGCGGCGCGGCAACCTTTCCATACATATGGACGTGAACGTCATCTATAAGACACAATTTCCGCACGTCAGGATCCCGTCCAATCACATTCACCATCCCGGCCGCGCCCCCCATGTCGGAAGACCCCAGTCCAAGCCCCGCGATCGCGCGGAGATGATTCTCGAACTGGCTTGTGTCCGCGCCTTCAATGGTCCAGTGACCCGTATTATGCACGCGGGGGGCCATCTCGTTTGCAATAAGCCCACCCTCATTCTCAAAAAACTCGACTGCCAGCACTCCGACGTAATCTAGGTCGATGAGCAGACGCCGGGCGTAATCCACGGCCAGTTTTTGCAGCAGCGCTGAAACGCCGGGCGCTGGAGCAAGCGAGGAGCGCAGGATGCCCTCGATGTGGTGATTCTCTACCAGTGGATAGAACGCCGTTGCGCCCTCGCCGCTGCGCACGGATATCAACGAGAGTTCGCGGGAAAATCCGACGAACGACTCGACGATCGACGGAGCGCCTTTGAGCGCTACCCACGCAGAGGCAATGTCCTCAAGTCTGCGGATGACGAACTGGCCTTTGCCGTCATAGCCAAAACGCCTTGTCTTGAGAACCGCGGGCATCCCGGTGTGTTGTAATGCGGCTCGCACTTCGCCCAGTGAATCGACCGACACGAACGGCGCGGTGGGGATGCCAAGCCGTTCGAAGCACTTTTTTTCCATTGCCCTGTCCTGCGCAACCTCCAGGGCATTCAGCGGGGGGAAAACACGAGTTGTCGCACTGACGATTTTTACCGCTTCCGAGGGGATGCTCTCGAATTCATACGTGGCGACATCCAGCCCATCCGCGAAATGCGCGAGTGCCTCGTGATTTTCGTAGTCGGCAATCACGAGCTCGGCAATCCGGCCCGCGGGCGCGTCAGGATCGGGAGAGAAGAAACGAAATTCGAATCCCAGTCTTATTCCGGCGAGCGCGAGCATCTGACCGAGCTGGCCAGCGCCCAGCACCCCGACCTTCACTCCGCGGCAGCCGGGTTTGACTGATCGATCACCGACTGCGTCTGGCCGGTACGGAAACTCTCCAGCGCCGCGCGGTATTCCGTGTGCGCAATGGCAAGTATGGCGGTCGCGAGCAGCGCGGCGTTGATTGCCCCTGCTTTTCCAATGGCAAGCGTACCGACCGGCACGCCAGCCGGCATCTGCACGATTGAGAGAAGAGAGTCCATTCCTCCCAGCGCTCTGGACTCGATGGGAACGCCAAGCACGGGCAGCGTCGTCTTGGCGGAGATCATTCCAGGCAGATGCGCAGCGCCTCCCGCCCCCGCGATTATGACCTGGAGACCACGGCCGATGGCACCAGCAGCATACTCAAACAGGAGATCGGGGGTTCGGTGGGCCGACACGATTCTGGTTTCCACCGGAACCCCGAGCGCCTCGAGCGTGTCGACCCCGTGCCGCATCGTTTCCCAATCGGACTTCGACCCCATTATGACGCCAACGAGCGGGCCGCGAATCGTCACGGGCTCAGCCCGAGCTCGTTGGTGACGGTGGCGGTTTCCTCCGCGATCGCGGCGTCGAAGTCGAGAACAAGCTGGCTTATCCTGAAGAACGTCCGGCGGTGGTGGGCCGTGATGCCGTGCGTGGCGAGGCCGCGGATGTGGGCGGGGGTCGTGTATCCGACGTTTGTCTCCCAGGTGTAGGCGGGATAGCGGCGTGCCAGCCGCGCCATCAGCCGGTCGCGCGTAACTTTGGCGACGATCGAAGCGCATGCGATGCTGAAACAGCGTGCGTCGCCATGCACCACCGCGGTGTGCACGGTTGAAAGCGTGCGCATCGTCTTTCCGTCAATCACCACGTGATCGGGGCGGACCGGCAGTCGGGCCAATGCCCGGGTCATCGCCAGGACGCTTGCCTGATAGATGTTGATTCGCTCGATCTCACACACCGATGCGGCACCGAGTGAACAGGCGAGCGCCTTGTCGCGAATCCGCACCGCCAGCCGGGTGCGTTGATCGGGCGTGAGCTTCTTGGAGTCGTCGACACCGGCAATCGCCCGCATTTCAGGGGGCATGATCACCGCGCAGGCCATTACCGGACCCGCCAGCGGTCCACGGCCGACCTCATCGACGCCAGCGAGAAAGGGACCCCGCTCAGCGCGGAGATCCCTTTCGATATGCGTCCAGCGTTTCCTGCGATGAGCTGGCTTAGGCGTTGGAGCTCGGAGTCTGAACGCGCACCTTCCGCTCCTTGATGCGGGTTGCCTTGCCAGTGAGGTGACGGAGGTAGTAAAGCTTGGCGCGCCGCACGCGCCCTCTGCGAACCACCGTTATCGTCGCGATCATCGGGCTATGCGTCGGAAAGATGCGCTCGACGCCGATACCGCTCGAGATTTTCCGCACCGTAAAGGTGGCACTGATTCCACTCCCACGACGTGCGAGGCAGACTCCCTCGAACGCCTGAAGACGCTCTTTTTCACCTTCCTTCACGCGGACTGACACTCGCACGGTGTCACCGGCGCGGAACGCTGGTACGTCGCTACGTAGCCACTCTTTCTGGGTTTCAATAAATGGGTGCATATCAAGCTCAGGGCGGACGTCGGCCCGGGGTAAATAGGGTAGAATTGCAAAATAACCGAAGACGGACAGTTATGCCACTTTGGGAGCTACGGGTGGAGGCTATCCCTCTCTGCGCCGGTCGCGCGTCAGACGTTCGCCTTCCTCTCGACGCCATCGGGCAATTCTCGCATGGTCCCCTGAAAGAAGCACCTCCGGAACTCCCAGCCCGCGGAAGTCAGGTGGACGAGTGTAGCTCGGAGCACTGATCCCCCTGTCGTAGAAAGAGTCTGCCCTCGCGCTGTCGAGGTCCGACATCGCCCCTGGAAGCAGCCGCACAGTTGCGTCGACGATTGCCAGCGCCGCCGGCTCTCCACCACTGAGTACGAAATCGCCGAGTGAAATTTCTTCCGTCGCCAGATTGTCGGCGACGCGCTGATCGACATCCTTGTAGTGACCGCACAAAAGCGTCAACTCGCTGCCAGACGAATAACGGACCGCGTCCGCGTGAGAGAACACCCGGCCGCGGGGCGACAGGAGCAGAATCGGTGCAGTCGCGCCGATGTTTTCAACCGCCTCAAAAAAGGGGCCGGGCTTCATCACCATCCCCGCCCCGCCTCCATACGGTGCATCGTCAACCGTGCGGTGCCTGTCGTGCGTGTAGTCACGCAGATCCACGATGTTGTATTCAACGCTGCCGGCCGCCATCGCTCTGGCGGGAATGCTCAGCCCAAGCGGCGCATGGAAGAACTCGGGAAAAATGGTGATGATGTTGATGCGAAGCGGCATCGAGCTATTCGAAGAGCCCCAAGGCGCTTTTTACCACGATCACCCTCGCGATTGAGTCGGTGCTTTCGATCACCTCCGCTCGATAAGGCACAAGTACACTCCCTTCGGGCGTCATGACGTCAAGCGTAAGCCCCTGAGGCAGCTCGTAGTATGATCTGACGTCGCCGACGTGCGCACCGCTATCCAGCTCCACCCGCATTCCCGGCAGATCATGCAGGTAGATCTCGTCGTCCTCGGGCGGGGTGAGCTCCGCGAACGGTACGAGCAGGTACCGGCCCCTGAGAAGCTCGGCCGCATTCCGGTCGGCCGTTCCCTGGAAGGCCACCATCAGACCCCCTTTGAACGGACGGGACGACCCGACCACGAGAGGCGGCGTCTCGTCGCGGACATTTCCTCTGGCATCGCCCATCAACACACGAGCGCCGGACGCGAATATCACGTCCGGCGCATCGGTCAGCAGTTCGACCACCACCTCGCCGCGGATGCCCTGCGCATTGCGAATCAGCCCGACGACCGCAAATGCATGGGCTCCCATACATTATTCCGCGGTGGACTCTTCCGGGCGGGCCTCGGTGGCGTGCAGAGCGCGCTCTTCGTCCTCGCTTCGCTCGGGCAGCGGCACCGCCGACTGCTGCAACGCGAGACCGAGCCGCTTCTCGTGCCGCCGCTTGAGCACGCCCGCCCGCCGAAGCAGAGAGCGAACTGTATCACTCGGCTGCGCGCCGACACTCATCCAGTAGTTGGCGCGCTCTTCGTTCACGTTCAGCCCGCCCTCCATCTGACGGGGAGCGTACTGACCGATGATCTCGATGAACTTGCCGTCGCGCGGACTCTGCGAATCGGCGACGACTATCCGGTATACCGGCGACTTTTTCCGTCCTACGCGACGGAGACGAATTCTTACCATCGGTGATTCTCCCT